>JACPFR010000018.1 GCA_016182905.1 Elusimicrobiota bacterium | reverse complement strand
GCGGGGCGGCCGCCGCCGCGCGCGCCTGCCGCGACGCCGCCCTGCGCCGCGCGAAGTCCCGCGCCGGGAAGACGGCGGACTTCGCCGCGGCGGCCCTGGCCGGCGGCGCCGACCGCCCCGAGGGCGTCGACCTGCCCGCCGGCGCCTGGGCCCGCTTCGTCGAGAGCAACGGCCTGGCGGAGTGGCTGGAGCGGACGCTCGACGACGCGTCCCTCGGGCTGCGCCGCAAATCCGAGCGCATCCGCGAGCGGATCGCGAGCGGGAGGCTCGGCCAGGTCGACGGCGTCCTCGGCCCCAGCCTGATCGTCGGAGAAGACGCGGCCCTCAAGGCCGACGGACCCCTCGACGCGGCGCAGAGGGTCAAGGAGGTCTGGGCGGCGTCCTGGGGACCCGGTCCGCTCGGCGCGCGCCAGCGCGCGGGGCGCGGCCTCGCCTACGACGGCCGCGTGCGCGTCGAGAAGATCGTCCCCGCCGACGCCTCCGGGCTCGCGTTCTCCCGGGACCCCGGCTCGGGCCGCCGCGAGCGCGTCTTCGTCGAGGCGACTAAGGGCCCGCTCGACGGCCTCCTCGCCGGCGACGCCGCCACCGAGTCCTACACCCTCGAGCGCCGCACGGGCCGCGAGACCGGTCCCCGTTCCGGCTCGGCCTCCTCGGTGCTGTCCGCCGAGCGCCTGGCCCGCGTCGCGCGCCTGGCGCGCGCCCTCGACGCGTGGAAGGGCGCGGGCGTCGAGGTCGCGTTCTCGTTCTCCGGGGAGAGGCTGATCGCGCACCACGCGCGCGCCCTCGAGGCCCCGCGTCCGGTTATCCCCCTCAACGACCCTTTCGCGCCGCGGCCCGAAGCCGGCTACCTGAACATCAAGCCCGTCGGGCGCTAGCTCAGAGCTCGTCCGGCCAGCGGCGCGCGCCGTGAATGACGGACAGGATCTCGATCCTCTTCGCCTTTGGCCGATACGCGACGATGAACGGGGTTCCCGGGACGACGAGTTCGCGGGTGCCTTCCACCCGGCCGGGCCTTCCGATCTCGGGATGCCGGCGAACCGCCTCGAGGGTCTTCTGGATCCTATCGATGGACCTTGCGGCCGCGGAGGGATTCTCTTCGGCGATGCAGGCGTTGGCTCTATCGAGGTCCGCGAGCGCCAGCCGCGTCCAGGCGAGCTTCACTTCCGCCAGCGGGCGAAGGCGGAAGCGACTTCCCGATCGCTGGCGAACTTGCCCGCGTCGGCTTGGCGCAATCCTTCCTTGATGTGTGCCGTCTGCCATCGATGGACCTCGAGGTAGTTGTCGATCGCCTCATTGAGGACATAGCTCCGGTCCCGATCGATGCCGACGGCGATGGCGTCCAGCGCTTTTCTCTTCTGAGCGTCTACGCGAAAGGTGATGGTTCTCTTGTTCATGACAAAAGGATATATCGCAATGCGCGATAATGCAATAGCTTACGCTGTAGTGCGCGTCAGACCCGTCGGGCGCTGAGCAGGGACCGGAGCTCGGCGAGCTCCTCGGCGGCGAGGAAGCCGGTGAGCAGGAGCCCGGCGGGATAGGCGGCGAGCAGCAGGAGGCGGGCGGGCAGGCCCACGCCCGAGGCGGGCCACCACAACGCCGCGGTCCAGCCCGCGAGTATGGCCAGCCGCTTCCACTCGTAAGGGACGGGGCGCGACGCGCGCCCGAGCCACCAGACCGCCGCCGCCATCGCCGCGAAGGCGGCCAAGGTCGCCCACGCGGCGCCCATCATGCCGTACCGCGGGATCAGCGCCGCGTTGAGCCCGAGGTTCGTGAGCGCCCCCGCCCACGTCGCGGCGGACACCGCGCCGGTCCGCTTGTCGAGCATCAAGGGCGCCAGCATGATGAAATACAGGCCGTTGAACAGGTAGGCGAGGGTCACGACCGGCACGACCGGCAGGCCGCTCCAGAAGGACGCGTGGATCAGCGGCTTGCCCGCGAACAGCGGCGCCGTGACGAGCGGCTCGATGAACAGCGCGATCGCCAGGAAGGCCCACGCGGACAGCGCGCCGAAGTACGTGAGCACGCGGGCGATCAGCGCGCCCGCGTCCGCCCGCTCCGCGCGCTCCAGGATGAACGGCTTCCACGCCTGATCGAACATCCCGACGAGCAGCATCATCCCGATGCCGAGCTTGTAGCAGGTGCCGAAGATGCCCGCCTCGGCCAGCCCGGACGTCGTCGCGAGGATCGGGCGGTTGGCCACCTGCACGATCATCGAGCCCATGCCCGCGAACACGAGCGGGACGCCGAACGCCAGCATCTCCTTGAGGCGCTCGCGGCTCGGCGCGGCGAACCGCGCGAGGATCACCGGCGAGAGCATCGCCAGCGTCGAGATCGACGCGATCAGGTTGGCCAGGAACACGCCGCGCAGGCCGAGGCCCAGCGTGCGCACGAAGACGAAGGCGAGGACGACGTTCATCGCGATGCCGACGAGCTTGATGCCGGCGTAGGCCCCGGCGCGGTGCGAGCCGCGCAGCTCCGCGTAGGGCAGCAGCATCGCGGCGTCGACGGCGAGGATCGCGGCGCCGTAGCGGACGAGGTCGGCCATCTCCGCCGGAAGCCCGGCGAGGCGCGCGATCGGGACCGCGCCCAGGGCGAGGGCGGCCGAGACCGCGAGCGAGGTCCCGAGCACCGTCAGGAAGGCGGCGCCGAAGGCGGACGCGTCGGCCTCGCCCGCGCGTCTTCCGAAGCGCAGGTACGCGGTGTCGAGGCCGAGGCCGTAGATCACGGTCAGGAAGGCGATGAAGGCGTAGGTCGACTGCATCGCGCCGTTGTCGGAGGGCTCGAGGAGGTGCGAGTACAGCGGCGTGAGCAGGAAGTTCAGCAGCCGTCCGAGGACGGTGGACAGGCCGTAGACCGCCGTCTCCCGCGCGAGGCCGCGCAGCTCCCTGAGCATGGCGGCATCCTATCAAAACCGTTATCCTATGGGTATGGTCCCGGAGAAGCTCGTCCTGATGGCTTCCCGCTTCCGCACCGAGCGGCAGCTGCGCCGCCTGTCGCGCCTGCCCAGCCACGGCGGCGACAAGGTGTCCTTCGCCGTGCTCGGCGACGTCGAGCCTTCCCGCTTCTGGATCTACCGCAAGCTGTTCAACCGCGAGGGCGTGTTCCACGACCAGATGCACGAGCTCCAGTCCCAGGACCTGACCTTCACGGTCCAGCTCGGGGACATGGTCAGCAAGGGCACCCGGTCGAACTACGAGAGCTTCCTGCGCCACCTGCGCCGGGCCTGGACGGGCCGCCCCTACCTCACGGTGATCGGCAACCATGACCGCTCCCGGCCGAACGGGAAATCCCACTCCACCCTCTACCGCGGCCTGTTCGGCCGTCCCAACTACTTCTTCGACCACGCGGGCGTGCGCTTCGTGGTCCTCGACTCGAGCGCCAAGCGCGTGACCCGGACCCAGCTCAAGTGGCTGAGGATGGCGCTCGACTTCCCCGGGCGCAAGATCGTGTTCACCCACATGCCCCCGGTCCAGCTCAGCCTGTGGGGCGGAGTCGGGCGCGTGCACGAGCTCGGCGGCTTCATCGGCGGCTCGCGGGAGTTCGCGGACATCGTTTCGGCGGCGAAGGTCAGCCGCGTCTACATGGGCCACGTGCACGCCTTCGGCGTCCAGGACCACGGCGGCGTGCGCTACGTGCTCACCGGCGGCGGCGGCTCGGCGCTGTTCCCCTCGGGCAACTCGGACAGCTTCCATCACTACCTGACCGTCGAGATCACGCACTCCGGCATCCGCGAGCGCGTGCACTCCCACGACGGCAAGGTGTTCCACATCCCGCAGGGCCTGGTGATCCTCCCCACCCACGACGCGCGCGAGCGCCGCTGGTGGGAGCTAGTCTAAGGACGCGAAGCGTCCGCGCCGGACCCAGCCGGCCTCGCGGCGCTCTCCCGCGTCCTCGACGAGCAGGACGTCGCTGTCGAGGTCGTGCCAGCGGAAGAAGCCGGTGCCGAGCGCCAGGTGGACGCTCGCCGCGAGCCCCCGCGCGGTCTCGGCCATGCAGCCGATCATCAAGGGCAGCCCCGCCGCCCGCGCGACCGCCGCGATCTCGAGCCCGCGGGAGACGCCCGACTTCGCGAGCTTGACGTTGATCGCGGTCACGCCCGCGTCCGCGGCGCGCGCGGCGTCCGCCGGCGTCGCGACGCTCTCGTCGGCGGCGACCGGGACGGGGCAGCGCCGGGAGACGAAGGCCAGCGCCGCGAGGTCCCCCTTCGGCGTCGGCTGCTCGAACAGCTCCACGTCCGCGCCCGTCTTCAGCACCGCCGAGACGAAGCGCAGCGCCCCCGCCGGCGTGAACCCCTGGTTGCCGTCGAGCAGGAGGCGGGCCTTCGGCGCCGCCGCGCGCACGGCGAGCACGCGCGCCATGTCGTCGTCCGCCCTCCCCCCGATCTTGACCTTGAGCGTCCGGTAGCCGGCGGCGGCGGCCTCGGCGGCGGCCGAGCGCGTCTCCTCGGGGTCGTTCGAGGCCGAGATCGTCAGGTCCGTCTCGAGGCGCCGGGACGCCCCGCCGAGCCAGCGGGCGAGGTCCGTCCCGGCCTCGGCCGCCAGCGCCGACAGCAGGGCCGCCTCGAAGGCGGCGACCGCGGGGCTCAGGTCCCCGTGCCGCGCCCAGGCCTCGTCGACGAGCGCGCGCCAGTCGCGGGCGTCCCGCCCGCGGGCGCGGACGGCCATCCTCTCGAGGGCCCGGCGCAGGGCGGCCGGGGTCAGGTGCTTCTGCGCGATCGAGGTCGACGCTTCCCCATAGCCTTCCGCGCCGCCCTTCAGGTGCAGGAGGACGGCCGCGTTCACGGTCGACTCCCTCCGGCCCTGGGCGGTGATGAAGGGCCGCTTGAGCCTCGATTCCACGAGGAAGACGCGCGCGGACGCCACGGCGGTTCTGGACACGGAACGACGATAGCAAAATGGCTATAATCCCGGACGATGATGACCATAGCGATGTTCCTGATGCTGGCGGCCGCGCCCTCCCCGGCGCGGGCCCAATCGACCGCGACCTTGCGCGGCCTCGACGTCTACCGCTCGTCGGTGCTGACGCCGGACAAGGCCAAGGAGCTGTTCGGCAAGAGGATCGCCGAGATCGTCGTCCTCCGCAACCATCGCCGCCCCGCCTCGGCGGAGAAGGCCGAGGTCATCCGCAAGGGGATCGAGCGCGAGGCCGCCAAGATCCCGGGCGTCGCCTACGCCGGCCTCACGATCTCCGAGTACTTCACCTCCGTCGACCACGCGATGTACGTCACCTTCGACGTCGTCGACGAGGCCGATCGCGGCCGCCTCGCGTTCGTGCCCGCCCCGAAGCGGAACACGGCCGACCCCGAGGGCCTGCTCGCCGCCTGGAAGAGCTATTACGAGCTCGGCTCGGCCCTGACCCGCCGCGGCCAGATGCCGATCGACCGTCCCGACTGCCCCGGCTTCTACTGCCTGTGGGGCGGGGCGACGCCCGAGCTCGACGCGCTCCAGAAGAAGTTCGTCGTCGGGGCCCAGTCCAAGGAGCGGGAGCTGCGCACGGTGCTCGCTCACGAGGCCGACGCCGACAAGCGCGCCGCCGCCCTCTTCGTCCTCAGCTACGGCTCGCGCGGCGAGAAGGTGATCGAGTCCTGCCTCGCCGCCTTGAAGGACCCGTCTCCCGTCGTCCGCGGGGCGGGCCTTCAGATCCTGGCCGACGTCATCAACCACCGCAAGGACCTGCGCGTCGACGCCGACATGATCGTCCCCCTCCTCGACGACCCGAGCGGCTCCGCGCGCGGCAAGACGCTCGGCCTCCTCGTGCCGATGGTCGACGACGCGCGCTCCCGCGGAAAGATCCTCGCGGCGGCGCCCCGCCTCGTCGACATCCTCAAGCTCTCGGAGCCCGGCAGCCACGACCTGGCCTACACGGTCCTCGGGCAGCTCTCGCAGAAGGCCTACGACCGCCGCGACTACGCGAGCTGGGAGAAGTGGGTCCTGGAGAACGCCGAGGGCCTCAAGAAATGAGCGAAGGGGCCAAGCCCTGGCTCGTCATCACCCCCAAGGTCATGGGGAAGATGTCCTTGTCGGTCGTGCTCATGGCCGTCGGGATGTACTACCTGACGACCGGCCGCAGGGAGGCCAGCGTCTCGCGCATGTTCTCGGGCGCGTTCCTGACCCTGGCCAGCGTCTTCCTCTTCCTGCTCTAGGAAGCGTCTAGCGGCGCGATTCGATCTCGCGGCGCATCTCGCCCTCGAGGTCCTCCATCTCCCTCATCTCGGCCTCGAGGACGTTCTCGATGCGGTAAGGCGCCTGCGGCGTCAGCATCACGGGCTTCGTCTTCGGGGCGGGCGGCGGCTCGACGGGAGCCTTCGGAGCCTCGATGACGGGCGCCTCGGCGACGGGAGCCTCGGCCGCCGCGACGGCGACGGGCGGCGCGCTTTCGCCGCCCATCCAGCGGCGGGCGACGGAGGACTTCACCGAGAAGTTGACGCTCGTGATGGTGAGGCCGTCGGCGGCCTTGCGGGCCATCGAGGTGTTCACGCCGATGATGGCGCCCGAGCGGTCGAGCAGCGGCCCGCCGGAGTTCCCGCGGTTGATGCTCGCGTCGGTCTGGAAGGCGTCCTTGCCCTTGACCCCGCCGAGGTCGGCGATCACGGTGCTGACCACGCCCTGGGTGAGCGTCCACAGGCCGCCCTGCTCGGGATGGCCGATCGCGACGACGGAGTCCCCGGGCTCGACCGACGAGTCGTCGCCGAGCGGCAGCGCGCCGGCCTTGACCTTGGTCTCGGGCTCGAGGAGCGCCAGGTCGAGGCCGCGGTCGAAGCGGGCGACCTTCGCGGTGATGGGCCCCTGCAGGTCGCGCTTCGTGTCGCCGCTGACGCGCTCGGGCTTGAGGTAGACGCGGACCGCCGAGAACGGACGGCCGGTCTTGTCGTTGACCACCACGTGGGCGTTCGTGAGGATGCGCCCGCCCTCGACGACGCTGCCGGTGCCGAGCTCCCCCGCGCCCTCCTTCTCGGCGGCGAGGATGAGCACGACGGACGGCGCGGCGCGCTGGTAGATCTCCTTGGCGGACAAGGCCTTGGCGGCGGGCACGGACGCGGGGGCCGGCGCGGCCGGGGCGAACATTCCGGCGATCTGGTCGTAGGCCTGCGCGGCCTCGAGGTGGTTGCCCTTGTCCGCGGCGGCCAGAAGGCGCGTCACCTCTTTATCCGCGTCGGTGGACAGCTTGCGCCCGCCGCGCACGGCGGCCACCGCCGTGGGGCCGCGGTACTGGTACCGGTGCGAGTCGGCCCAGGCGTTGACGTCGCTCCACCAGCCCGTTTCCTGGAGCAGGTCCGCGTCGGGGCCCGCGGCCTTGGCGTCGGCCTCGATCTCGCGTCCCGCGGCGATGAGGCCCGCCTCGACGGCGAGCTTGCGGCGCGACGCCGCGAGGCTCTTGAATCCGGTCCGCAGCAGCGCCGGGCGCTCGAGCCCGGCCCAGCTCGCCCCGGCGGGCGCGCTCTTCGCCGCGTCGCGATAGTCCTCGTCGGACATCGTCAGCACGTTCTCGAGCGACGCGCGCAGGGCGGCATCGCCGGCGGGAGCGGCGGCGCGCAACGGCGAAAGGGCGGCGACGAGCACGACGGCGGCGAAAAGAGGGATTTTCATCATGCCCCCACAATACCAAAAAAATTGCCCCCTCCAGGAATCGAACCTGGATTGCCTGCTTAGAAGGCAGGAGCTCTATCCATTGAGCTAAGGGGGCGTGATTCTCATTATAGCGGATAGAGCTCCTGCCTTCTAATATTAAGAAAGAGAGGCCGACCGGTCGTTCCGGTCGGCCTCGAGGCAGGAGCTCTATCCATTGAGCTAAGGGGGCGTGCGCAGGCCGACGACGAGGATCGCGTAGGTCCTGTAGTCGCTTTTCTTGACGGAGACGTCGTAGGGATAGGTCTTCGCCTTCGGGTCCACGACCTTCCCGTCCACGGTCAGCTCGGTGATCACCGCCTGGCCGCTCCAGACGCAGTAGGCGCCCTTCGGGCACGGCGAGTTGATGAACTTGACGATGCGCAGGGTGGCCTTGGTGCCCGCGATGGCGGCGACCTCTCCCTTCCTCAGGCGGAACTCCTTGCCCAGCTCGACGGGCATGGCCTTGGCGAAGGCCCCGGACGCGAGGAGCGAGGAGAGAAGGAGGAGGAGCGGCACGCCGCTATCCGACCAGGCAGACCTCGTGAGGCTTGATGACGGCGTCGAGGGAGGCGACGGCGCTCCAGCGGCCCTTCCCGGCCCGGGCGCGGGCCTCGAGGCGGACGCGTCCGGACTGCGGGGCCCAGTCGTACCAGAAGTGGCCGAACGAGTCGCGGCAATCGGACCATTCGTCGCCGTCGAAGCGCACCTGCGCCTGGGTGGCGCCGGCGGCGGTGAGGCGGATGGCGTAATGCCCCGGATGGACGACTTCCTGGGCGGCAGGGTAATCGATGACGACCTTGAGGGCCGCCTTCTTGACGGGCGCCTTGACGACGGTTTTCTTGGGTGCGGCGATCTTCTTGACCATGAAGAGACATTACCATTTCGCTAATTTCAGTTGCTATGATGGGCGCCATGCGACATTCCGGTCTCACCGGGCGCATCCTCCTGGGATTGGCCCTCGGCCTGCCCGTCGGCTGGTATCTCGGCGCCGACGCCGCGGTCCTGGGCGAGATCGGCAAGGTCGTCATCCAGGCGATCAAGCTCGCCGCCGCCCCCCTGCTGGTGTTCACCATCATCGGGGCCGTCCTGACCACCGAGGTCAGCGCCAAGGACGGCGCGCGCATGGGCTTCTTCTGCGCCGTCAACGCCGTGCTCGCGCTCGGCATCGGGCTGCTGCTGTCGAACGTCCTGAAGCCCGGCCTGCACCTGACGGCGGCCGGCGGGGCCAACGGGGAGGCGCTCGCCGCGGCGGCGGGCAAGAAGCTCGGCCTGGCGGCCTTCCTCGGCAACTTCGTCCCCCCGAGCCTCGTCCAGCCGCTCGCCGACAACGCGATCTTCCCCCTCGTCGTCCTGTCCCTGGCCTTCGGCCTAGCCCTGCGCAAGCTCAAGAACATGGGCGAGGACGTGTCGAGCGTGGAGAAGGCCGTCGCGACCTTGCGCCGCGCGATGGAGGTCCTCCTCTCCTGGATCATCCAGGCCGTGCCCCTGGCGGTGTTCGGCGTGGTCGCGAGCTCGATCGGCAAGTACGGCGTGGACCCGCTGAAAGGCCTCGCCGCCTACGTCGGCGTGGGCCTGCTCGGCCTGATCCTCCACCCCCTGATCGTCTACCAAAGCTGGCTGGTCGCGTACGTGCGCATGCCGCTCGGGCGCTTCTGGCGCGAGGCGCGCGAGCCGGTGGTCTACGCGGCCGGGGCCAACTCGAGCCTCGCCACCTTGCCGGTCACGCTCAAGGCGCTCGACGGCCTCGGCGTGTCGAAGTCCTCCTCGACGCTCGGGGCCTGCGTGGGCACCAACCTCAACAACGACGGGATCATCCTCTACGAGGCGATGGCCGTGCTCTTCGTCGCGCAGGCCCACGGCCTGCACCTGACGATGGGCCAGCAGCTCTCGGCCGCGTTCTCCTGCCTGATCGCCGCGATGGGCATCGCGGGCATCCCCGAGGCGGGCTTCATCTCACTGTCGCTCGTCCTCGCCACGGTGGGACTGCCGGTCGAGCTCCTGCCGCTGCTGCTGACCGTGGACTGGATCCTGGCCCGCGCGCGCTCGGTCGTCAACGTGCTCGGCGACATGATGATCTCGATCCTCATCGACCGCGCCGCCGGCCGGCGCTTCACTTAGGCGGCTGGTCGGCCCGGAGGCTCGTGTGCCCGTGATCCGGGCGTTCCCACTCCGCGTTGCGAGCCGCGAGGGCGTCGCCGAGGTGCTGCCGCGGCTTCGGGATGACCAGCAGATCGCAGAAGAGAGCGTCGAACAGCTTCCGTAAGGTCTTGAGCTCGGCCTCGACTTTCCCCAGCTCGATGCGCGCGATCTGCCCTTGGTCGACCCCGCTTCTGCGCGCGAGCTGGGCCTGACTCATCCGCATCTTGCCGCGCAGCGCGCGCAGATAGAAGCCCGGTGGATGCGTCGCGGCCTTCGGGGCATGGCCGGCGTAGCGGATCGACTCGTTGATCGCTTGAAGCTGGACGACGGAGCCCCGGGATAGCCTTGGCATGGTCCTATCTGAGTAATGTATTTAAATACATTACTCAGACAGGGGTCGACAAGGGTGTGCCGCGGCGGGCGAGGTCTTACGCGCGCTTCTTAGCGTGGATCAGGAAGGAGTTGCCTTCGGTGTCGCGGTACACGGCGAAGCGGCAGACGGGCGTTTCGTAGGGCTTCGCGACGAGCTTCGCCTTGGCGGCTGCGAGCTTCTTCGCCGCCTTGTCGAGGTCGGCGACCTCGAAGGCGACGTTCGAGCTCGGCTTCACCTGGGGGACCATCGTAGAAATGGCGAAGCAGGCGGTGCCTCCCGGGTAGTATTCGACCCAGGCGTTCTCGTAGTTCTTCCCCAATTTGAGGCCGAGGACCTTCTCGTAGAACTTGCGTGCGCGGGCCATGTTCTTGACCGGATACAGCGTGAAGGCGATGTGCTTGATCTTCACCAGTTGGCTTGCTTGTAGTCCTTGAGGAACTTGCCGGAGACGTGCTCGCCGGTGTTGAGGCCGACGAACCACGGGTCGAGGATGCGGGCGGCGCCGTCGACCACGTCGGGCGGCGGCTGGAAGTCGTGGACGGCCTGCTTGCGCAGGGAGTGCACGACGGGGTCCTCGTCGGTGACCCAGCCGGTGTCGACGGCGTTCATCCAGATGCCGTCGTTGACGTAGTCCCGCGCCGAGGTCAAGGTCAGCATGTTCAGCGCGGCCTTGGCCATGTTCGTGTGCGGGTGCTTGTCGGTCTTCGTGCCGCGGGAGAAGATGCCCTCCATCGCGGTCACGTTGACGATGTGCTTGTCGCCGGTCTTGTGGCGCAGCATCAGCGGCTTGAGCTTCGAGGCCAGGATGAACGGGGCGACGGCGTTGATCAGCATGACCTCGAGCAGCTCGGGCGTGGGCACCTCGGCCAAGGTCATGCGCCAGGTGTTCATCGTGCGCAGATCGACCTGCTGGAGATCTTGGTCATATTTCCCCGAAGGGAAAATATCCTTGCCGGTGATCTTGTCGTCGTAGACCATGCGCACCTGGGACAGGGCGGCGGAGTCCTTCAGGCCGATGCCGACCGGACCGTTGTCGAGGGAGACGAGCGCGCCGGTCTGCTCGTGCGGCAGCGCGGCGGTGACCTCGTAGTGGCCGGACAGTATGCTCTTCTCGTTCTGGGACAACCCGGACCAAGACAGGGATTCGTAAGGCAGAAGATGCTCGTAGAAACCCACGGGGCGCCGCACGGTCTGCGCGGCGTTGTTGAGCAAAGCGTCGAGGCGGTCCTCGGTCTGGTTCAGGTAGCGGCAGAAGATCTCCACGCTGGGAGAGTGCCGAAGATCAAGACCGTAGACCTTGACCCTATGGCTCCAGTCCTTGAAGTCCTCCTCGGCGGCGAAGCGCTTGGCCCCGTCGTGCGGGAAGCGCGTCGAGACGATGACGCGGGCGCCCGCGCGCAGCATCTTGAGCGCGGCGTGGTAGCCGATCTTCAGGCGCGCGCCGGTGATGTAGGCGGTGCGGCCGTTCAGGTCGGCGGTCTGGAAGCGCTTGGCGTAGTTGAACTCGGCGCAGTCCGGGCACATGTTGTCGTAGAAGTGGTGGAGCTTCGTGAAGTCCTGCTTGCAGCAGTAGCAGCCCTGGGGGCGCGAGAGGTGCCGCTCGGGAGTATCAGGCGGCGGAGGCAAAGCCGGAGCCGGCGCGGTGAACACGGGGGCCAGGCGCGCGGTGCGGATGCCGGAGGCGGCGCGCGCGGCGCGGTCGGCCTCGGCGGCGGCCAGCTTGGCTTCCTGGCGCTCGAGCCGGGAGATCCGGGAGCGCTGGAGGCGGGTCGGACGGGAGAGCTTCCCGGCCGCCTTCATCAGGCGGATGCGCTCGTCCTCGCTGAGCTCCCGGATCAGCTCCGGGTCGGAGACGACCGATTCCAGGATCGCGAGGCTGCGGCGGATATCTTCGAGTTTGTCGACGGAGGGGCTTTCCACCCCGTCATTGTACCACGGCGGGCTCGGCTTCGATCACGCAGGTGCCCGCGATGAGGTCGTGGATGCAGCGCCGGTCCTCACGGAAGATGAAGAGGCTGTCCACCAGGAAGTAGCCGGGGATGAGGCTGAGCAGGCCGTTGAGCAGGCCGCGCTTGAGGACGTTGACCACGAAGCCGCCGTTCTCCAAGGTGTCCTTCATCACGATCCGGATGCCGAGGAACCGCTTGCCGAGCGTCTGCCCGTGCTTGCTGACGAGGACGAGCTGGGTGACGAGCAGCGCGAGCGAGGCGACGACCCCGAGCAGGCGCACGGCGACCGGGGCGGCTTCGAGCGTCCCGATGACGTAAGGGACGCCGACGATGAATCCATCGGCGAGAGCGGCGAGAAAGCGCTGGGTTCTGGAGGCGAGTTTCATGGGTCTCCTTCCGGTTTCGCGGAGTATATCAGACCTAGGCTCGGTCCGCTATGGGCGGGTGGTGGATGAACTGCAGGCCGTTGCCGTCCGGATCCTTCAGATAAAAGGAACGGGCGCCATCGCGGTGGGTCTTGGGCGCCTTGACCGCGTACGCCTTGAGGTGCTCGTACCAGGCGTCGACGTCCTCCGCCTTCCTGAGGACGATGCCGAAGTGGTCGAGGCGCGTCTCCGGGCCCTCCGGGCCCGGCGTTGTCTTGTGTAGGGCCAGATTATCCTGCCCGTTCATGGTCAAATACAGATTATCCGCGTCGGGACGCCACTCCACCTGGTAGCCCAGCATCCCGCAATAGAACGCCTCGGCGCGGGCCATATCCCCGGTGAACAGCGCGATATGCCTTATGCCCAGCGTCGTCGGTAGATTCATGGGGAAATGATATAATTTTCTCCCGATGCCCGAGACCCTCATCCAGATCCCCAAATACGTCCCCGACGTCTTCTCCTGCCGCCGCCGCCGCACCCGCGAGGTCATGGTCGGCAACGTCGGAGTGGGCGGCGACAACCCCATCCGCGTTCAGTCCATGACGACCACGGACACCTTGAACGTCGAGGCGACCGTCCTCCAGTCGATCAAGATGATCGAGGCGGGCTGCGAGATCGTGCGCATCACCGCGCCCACCGTCGCCGACGCCCAGGCCATCGGCAAGATCAAGGAGAAGCTCGTGAAGGCGGGCTTCCATCAGCCCATCGTGGCCGACATCCATTTTTCGCCGAACGCAGCCGACGCGGCGGCCGACTTCTGCGAGAAGATCCGCATCAACCCCGGCAACTTCGTCGACAGCAAGCGCTTCGCGGTCAAGGAGTACACCGACGCGCAGTACGCCGCCGAGATCGAGCGCATCGAGGAACGCTTCACCCCCCTCGTCCTCAAGCTCAAGCGCCTGAAGCGCGCCTGCCGCATCGGCACCAACCATGGCTCGCTCTCCGACCGCATCATGAATCGATATGGAGACAGCGCGCTCGGCATGGTCGAGAGCGCGCTCGAGTTCGCCCGCATCGCCGAGAAGAACGGCTACTACGACCTGATCTTCTCCATGAAGTCCTCCAACCCGAAGGTCATGATCGCGGCCTACCGCCTGCTCACCCAGCGCCTCGACGACCTGGGCATGAACTACCCGCTGCATCTCGGCGTGACCGAGGCCGGCGACGGCGAGGACGGCCGCATCAAGAGCGCGATCGGCATCGGCTCCTTGCTCGAGGACGGCATCGGCGACACCATCCGCGTCTCGCTGACCGAGGACCCGGAGCGCGAGGTCCCCGTCTGCCAGGTCCTCGCCAAGCCCTTCCACAAGCGGGAGCCGGAACCCGCGCGCGCCGAGAGCAGGAAGCCCGTCTATCACTGCGCCGATTTCTACTCCTACAAGCGCCGCAAGGCCGACTACTTCCCCGTCGGGCCGTTCGTCACCGGCGGGCTCGACCTCGTCCGCGTCGTCACCCGGGTGCCGGAGACGATGTCCGCCGACGCGATACTCGACCTCCACGAGGTCCTGCTCGGGAAGGCCTCGGGCGCCGACCTCGAGGTCCTCGAATTCCCGGTGATGGACAAGGCGAGCCTCGAGCGCCTGCGCGAGGTCCGTGCCAAGCTCGCCACGGAGACCTCCCGCCTGGCCTACCTCGCGCGGGTGGAAGGAACGCTGGCCCTCGCCCTCGACGCGGTGAAGGTCGCCGACATGACGTGCTGGGCGACCCCGTCCGAGCGCGACTACGCGGCCTATCTCGGCGCGCTCAAGGACACCGGCATGGTCAACCTCGTCGAGGCCGAGACCGCCGAGCTCGCCCGCAAGTACGAGGCCGCCTCCCTCTACAAGGGCGTGCCGACGATGACCTCTTTGCGCGGGACCGATTCGGGCAAGCTGATCCGCGAGTACCGCGCGCTGGCCGCGACCGGCGGCTCGTCCCCGATCCTCATCCGCGCCCCGCGCGAGGCCACGCCGGACGAGCAGGTCATGCGCTCGTCCACCTTGATCGGCGGCCTACTGTGCGACGGCGTCGGCGACGCGGTGTCCATCGACGCCGACCTGTCTTTGGAACGGGGCGTCTCCTTGATCTACAACGTGCTCCAGGGCGCGGGCGTGCGCATCACCAAGACCGAGTTCGTCTCGTGCCCCTCCTGCGGACGGACGCTCTTCGACCTGCAGACGACCACGGAACGCATCAAGAAGCGCACCGGCCACCTCAAGGGCGTCAAGATCGCCATCATGGGCTGCATCGTCAACGGCCCCGGCGAGATGGCCGACGCCGACTTCGGCTACGTCGGCGGCGCGCCCGACTCGATCAACCTGTACGTCGGCAAGGAGTGCGTGCAGAAGGGCATCCCCTTTGCCCAGTCCGACGACGCGCTGGTCGCGTTGATCAAAAAACACGGCAAGTGGGTCGAACCGTAGGTCGAGCCTTAGGGCTTCTCCCTCTCCTCCTCCTCTCGGGCTGCTACGCCTACCGCTCGGCCGAGGGCCACGCCCGCCTTCTTTGGAACAGCCGT
Organism: Elusimicrobiota bacterium; assembly: GCA_016182905.1. Lineage (NCBI taxonomy): Bacteria > Pseudomonadati > Elusimicrobiota > Elusimicrobiota bacterium. The sequence goes on along the minus strand of JACPFR010000018.1, from coordinate 113,761 downwards.
CCCATCGCGGACACGATCAAGGATCCCTCCACCGCGCCCGGCCGGCGGGAGAAGCTCAAGCTCACCGTCGACGCGCGCGCCTATGCCGTGGAGAAGCTCGGGCTGTCGCCGTCGCGCGACTACAAGGACTGGACGCCCGTCGACGGCGCCGTCACCTGGCTCGTGTACGCCTGCCCGCAGGACTCGTTGACGCCGAAGCCGTTCCTGGGATTCCCGTACAAGGGGCATTTCCGCCGGGAATGGGCCGAGAAGGAAGCGGCGGCTTGGGAGAAAAAGGGCTTCGACTCGACGGTGGTCCCGGCGTCCGCCTACAACACGCCTTTGCCGGTCTCCGACCCGCTGCCGTCGTCGGTCCTGGGCTACGGCCCCGGCGACCTGGCCGAGCTTCTGATCCACGAGTTGACGCACGGGACGGTGAACACCCGGGATCAGTCCTTCAACGAGGCGATGGCGTCCTGGGCCGGCGAGCGCGGCGTGAAGCGGTACCTGACCGAGCGCTTCGGCGACGCCTCGCCGGAGCTGTCCGAGTGGGAAGCCGGCCGCGCGCGCTCCGAGACCTTGGGCGTCCTCTATGACGAGCTCGCCAAGCTCCTCGAGGACCATTACAAGAAGGGCGGCCCCGGGCGCGAGAAGCTCTTCGACTGGGCCCGCGCCGAGGCCGCGAAGACCGGCCTCGCGCTCCCGGAGAAGCTCAACAACGCCGTCGTGGCGGCGCACCGGACCTACCGCGGGGAGCCCGCGCTGTTCGACGCGCTGCACGCGAAGAACGAGGGCGACTGGAAGAAGACGGTCGCCGCGCTGAAGGCGCTCGACCGCCGCTCGCCATGGGCGGCGCTGAAAAAGCGCTAGGGCGGAAGGCGGGCGGCGGCGGCCGACCAGAAATCCCTGTGGACCGCCGCGTCCGACTTCATCTTGGAGAGAAGTTCGTCCTGACCGACGTCCGAGGAAGCCTCGGCTGAAGGAGCGGCGGCGGCCTCGGGCCGGCGGGCGACGGCGCGGACCCGCGCCGACAGGGCGGCGATGAGGCGCTCCACGTCGGCGAAGTAGGGATGGGAGGCGGCGGCGCGAAGGGCCGAGGTCTCCGAGCCGCCCTCGGCGTGTCGGTCGGCGAGCCGGCCGAGCCAGGACTCGGCGTTCTCGAAGCGGGAGTCGCTCGCGGCCAGGGTCGCTCGCTTGGTCTCGAGCGAAGCGCGCAGGGCCGCGTAACGCGTCGGATCCTCGCCGTGAGCGGCGACGAAGTGATCCGCGGCGGCGGCCATGAACTCGAGGAGGGCGATATTGCCCGCGTTATCCTTGCGCGCGCGGGCGGCGTCGTCGCGGCGGGCGGCGTAGGCCCCGGCGGGCGCGGACATCTCGCGGAGGCTCAGGGCCTGGGCGTAGGCGAGGTTGAGGAAGCGGCGATTGGATTCGATGGCGGCGCGTCCCTCGGCCATCGCAAGCGCCTCGGACGCGTGGGCGCGGGAGCCCAGCTCGAGGGTGACGATCCAGCCGACGAGGCTGGCGTAGGTCTCGTCTCCGGCGTAGAGGTGATAGGTCGAGGTGGAGAGCCCCGGAGGCAGGGCCTGATAGCGGTCGCAGTGGCCCAGCAGCTCGTGCGCGAGCGTCCCGGCGCCCTCGTCGCGCCAGCGGGGATCGCGCAGGAGAGTGGAGAGGCCGACGACGAATGTCTTCGACTCGAAATCGGACCTGCCCTTCTGGCCGTCGAGGCCGTCCTCCGAGACGGTCGTCTTCATATCCTCGAAGACGACGCGCACGGGGCGTCCGCGCGCCGTGAACGCGGCGGAGAGCTCGCGGCCGAGCGGCGAGTCCTGGATGCGGGCCCACAGCGCGTCGACGTCGGCGCGGTCGGCGGGATCGGCGAGGAGGAGCGGGCGCGACGCGGGCGCGAAGGCGGCCGGCCGCGCGGCCTTGAGCCCGGCCAGAACGAGCGCGGGATCGGGCAGATCGGCGTAGCCGGCGGCGAAGGCGGAGACGGGGGCGGCGGCCATCAAGAGGGCCGCGAATCGGGGAGAAAAATTCATTATTCCAGTATACCTCGCGCCGAGGATCCGGTCATGGGCCGAAAGGCCCCGACTCGAAACCGTTGGTCCTAAGGGCCTTTCAACTGTTTCCGGAAACAGTCGCGTTGCTGGCGGATCAGTACTTGACCGAGCAGCCGTAGGGGCGCGACGAGGGCGTCGAGACCGGCTTGCCGGCGAGAGCCTCGTCGAGCGCGGCGGCGACGTGGTTCTTCGCGGTCTTCACGTCCTCGGGGTCGGCGCTGGCGTTGTCGTCGATGGCGCCCATGTAGATCAGCGCGCCCTTCTTGTCCACGACGAACATGTGCGGCGTGGTCTTCGCGCCGTAGAGTCGGCCCACGTCGCCTTTCCCGTCGAGCAGGATGGCTTTCGACGACATGGCCTTGAGGCGGTCCGTCGCGTCGGCGGGCGTCAGGTGGCCCTGCTTGCCTTCCTTGGAGGACACGATCGTGTACCAGACGACGCCCTTGGCCCCGTACTTCTTCTGCAGGCCCTGCATGTTCCTCGAGCCGTAGTGCTTCTGCACGAACGGGCAGCCCTCGTTGAACCACTCGAGGACGACGAGCTTGCCCTTGGAGTCGGAGAGCTTGACCGGCTTGCCGCTCTGGTCGGTGAGCGTGAAGTCGGGCGCGGGCTTGCCCAGCTCGGGGGCGGCGTGGGCGGCGGACGCGAGCGACAGCAGGACGGCGGCGAGGACGGTCTTCATGGTTTCTCCCCCAATGTCTCGAGCACGAGGCCCGGAGTCAAGATCTCGGGCAAGGTGACGGCTTCCCCGCCCTTCGGATAGACGATATACAGCGGCACGCCGGCGCGTCCATGCTTGGCGAGTTCCGCCTCGATGACGTGGTTCTTGTCCGTCCAGTCGGCCTTGAACGCGATCCCTTTGCCGAGCGCGGCCCTGACCTCCGGGCGCGACAGCACGACGCGCTCGTTGACCTGGCAGGACAGGCACCAGGCGGCGGTGAAGTCGACGAAGACGGTCTTGCCGGAGGCGCGGGCTTCCTGAACGGCCTCGGGGGACCAGGTCTTCCAGAGCGTGTCGGCGGAGACCGGCGGGGCGAGCAGGCGCCACAGCACCCAGAGCAGCCAGAGGGCCGTGGTGAACATCGGCACCGACAGCAGCTTCTTGAGCGTCACCATCCACGGGCCGGGACGCGGCAGGCGCTCGAGCAAGGCGGGCCAGGAGGCGAGGGCGGCGTAAGGCGCCGCCGTGCCGAGGCCGAGGGCGGCGAACACCGAGAGCGCCTCCCAGGCCGGGCGGGACAGCGCCCAGCCGAGGGCCGCGCCCATGAACGGCGCGGTGCAGGGCGCGGCGACGACGACGGCGAACACGCCGGAGGAGAACGAGCCGCCGCCGCCGCGCGCGCCGAGGGACATCAGGCGCGTGCCGACCTCGAAGGCGCCGAGCAGGTTCAGGCCGATCGCGGCGAACAGCGCGGCGAGCGCGCCGACGACCCACGGCGACTGGAGCTGGAAGCCCCAGCCGAGCGAGGCGCCCGCGGCGCGCGCGGCGAGCAGGCCTCCCGCGAGCGCGAGGAAGCTCGTCATCACGCCGAGCGTGTACGCCAGCGCGTGGCCGCGGCCCGGGCGCTCGAGCAGCCCGGCCACCTTGAGGGCGAGCACGGGGAACACGCAGGGCATGAGGTTGAGCAGCAGCCCGCCGAGGAAGGCGAGCAGGAGGTTGCGCAGGGCGACGCCCCCCGCGGACACGGGCACGGAGACCGCGACGGGCGGCAGGCCGGGACGGACGAGCACGCCGGACAGCGCCGCGAGGTCCGGGGCGCCGGGGGCCTTCTGCAGCGCGAGCTCGGTGCGCGTCGGGGCGACCGCGACGGCCCCGCGCGCGCCCTCGAAGGCGCCGGGCGCCGACGGGAAGAACTCGGCGAGCGGGTGGCGGCCGGCGAGCTCGAGGACGACGCGGTCGCCGCGGCGGAACGCGCCGAGGGCCGCGGCCGGGTCGGGCTTGGGCAGGCGCTCCCAGGCCTCGGAGACGAGCTCGCGGCGCCCGGCCTCGGGGGTCAGCTCGGCCCGGCCGGGGACGCACACCTCGGCGCACTCGAGCCAGGTCGCGGTGAACCGCCGCGCGCCTTTCGGGAGCCGGGCCGGGATCGCGACCTCGCCGGAGTAGCCGAAGCTCGTGAGCGGCCCGGCGACGATGCGCTCCGGCGCCGGGAACTCGAGCATGCCCGGCGTCAGCTTGGTGGCCAGGCCGGAGTCGCCGGGGTTGGACCAGTAGGTGTGCCAATGGGGATCGTGCCGGAGGACGAGGGCGGCCCGCTCGCCGGCCGCGTACAGCGCCGCCTTCACGTGCCCGGCCGAGGCGGGCGCGGCGAGGAGGGCGGCGAAGACGAGGCCGCGCATCGCCGCGCTAGTCCTTCTTGGCGGGCAGGACCCGCAGGAATTCCACCTCGCGCCGTCCGGGGACGAGCTTCAGCCCGTGAGCCGCGAGCGCGCGGTCGCGGGCGGCGTCGTCCCGGCGCTTCCACTCGAGGTCGAGGAAATACAGCCCGTCGAGGCCGGTGGCGTCGATGACCGGCTTGGGAGAGCCCATCCAGAGCGCCTTCGCGAAACGGGCCATCGTCGACCGGCCGAGAAGGCGGCCGCCGCCGGAGGCCATGATCCCGGGCTTGAGCGCCGGGTCCCCGAGCTGCGGACGCGGCGCGCCCGCCTCCGTGGACAGGGTCAGCAGGAAGACGTCGGTCTCCTTGATCATGGGCTCCACGCGCACGGCGAAGGCGGCCTGCACCGCCTGCTTCAGCAGCTCGCGGCCTCGCTCGAAGCCCTCCGGCGGCGTCCGGAGCCGGAAGTTGAAGGAGTCGGGCGCCGGGGCGTCGACGACGACCTGCTCGTCCTCGACGTCCCAGATCCAGGCGAGGAGGGCGGAGAACGGAAGCCCCCCGCCCTCGAGCATGCCGTCGCCGCGGCTCATGGAAGGCTCGCCCGCGGCCGAGGAGATCAGGACCTCGAAGAGGGTCCGGCCGGACGCCGCCGGGAGGGCGGGTCCTTCGCCGCCGCCGAACTTGACCGGGACCGGCGTGAAGCGGCCGGCGATCGCGTCGCGCACGTCGCTTTCCTTGAGGGAATCGGGAAAGATCCGCGCGAGCAAGGTCCCGTCCTTGCCGATCAGGTAGCCGTCGGGACGGCCGCGGACCTTGTAGGCCTTGAGCGACGACCTCGCCTCGTCCACGCCGACCCAGGACTTGAACTCGTGGGTCTTGAGGAACGCCGCGATCTGGTCCGCGGGTTCGTCGGTCACGGAGAGGAAGACGACGGGCTCCCCTTTGAGCGCGTCGATCAGGCGGTTCGTGCGCGGGACGCCCGCGACGCACGGCGCGCACCAGGTGGCCCAGAACTCGACGAAGACGACCTTGCCCTTGAGGCTCGCGAGGCTCTTGACCTCGGAGACCGGGGCGTTGAAGACCTTGGCGATCTTGAGCTCGGGGGCCTTCGGCCCCGGCGCGGCGGCGGAGGACGAGGCCAGGAGGGCGGCGAGGGCGATGGCGGTCATGGCGACAGTCTAGCTTAAAACCAATATTGCGCGGTCAGCACGGCGGCGTTGGGCTGGCGCCCGAATTCGTCGAGCGCGTCGCCGCCGAAGCGCCGCCACGCGGCGGTCAGCCACAGGTCGGGGAGCGCGTTCCAGGACAGGCTCGGGTAGGCGAGCGTGGAGCCGTCGTCGGCGTTGACGAGGGCGGCGCACTCGAGCTTGAGCAAGGTGTGCAGGTCCTTGGTGAAGGTCGCGCCCGCGTAGTTCCGGGCGACGCCCTGCTCCTTGCCCGCGCGCAGGGACGCGTAGTCGTACCGCCGCGGGTCGGCCTGGCCGTTGCCGGCGTGGTAGACCTCGACGAGGACCGCCGTGCCCGACGGGAAGTTGTAATCGTAGCCCAGGCCGGCTTTCCAATACGGCGTCCGCGTCTCGGGGCTGAACCAGGCGACCTCCCCGTGGGCGGTGCCCTCGAGGACGGCGCCGGCGAAGTCGCCGCCGATGACGAACGACGCCGTCGAGCCCGGGATCTTGCCGCCCATCAGCGCGGCGTCCCAGCCCTCCCAGTTCGCGCGCCCTCGCGCGAGTAGGGCGTGATCGACCCAATAGTCGCCCGGCGCCCAGGCCAGCTCGGCCTGGCCGAGGGAACCGACTCCCGCGCGGCCGTACAGGGCGTCCACGCCGCGGCGCTCGTCGCGCTCGACGGTCGTCGGGTCGTAGGGGTTCAGGACGTCGGTCGGGTTCCAGAGCTTGCCGCTGCCCCAGGCGATGCGCTGGCGGCCGGCGCGGACGACGCCGCTCTCGTCCTCGACGCCGACCCAGGCGCGGTAGGCGCCGACGCCGTAGCCGTTGGTCGTGCCCGTCGAGACGGTGTGCTCCATGTCGAGCCAGGGCTTGGGCGGCGCGTAGCCGAACTGCCGGAACTCCGTGGTGCGGAAGAAGGAGCCGGCGGCGACCTGCTGGTCGAAATCGACGTGCGCCTTGAGCGCCGACTTCTCCGCGTCGAGGGTCAGGCGCGCGCGGGCGGTGTTGAGGTTGTAGGCGCGGCCGTCGAGGGCGGAATGGGAGTACTGCCAGAAGTCCTTGAGGTAGCCGCCGGCCTTCACGCCGGCCGAGGCCGGCGACGGAAACGAAAGAACCACAAAGGCACAAAGACACGAAGAACGGAAGAGAAGGTTTACGTCGACGTTAACCCTCTTGCCGCTCGTCCTTCGTGTCTTTGTGTCTTTGTGGTTCAATCCGTTCGCGTTTCGTCGGAGAGAAGCTCGCCGTCCTGGAGGCGGACGACGCGTCGGGCGCGCTCGAGGACCGCGCCGTCGTGGCTCGAGAACAGGAAGGTGATGCCGTGGTCGCGATTCAATCCTTCCATGAGGTCTAAGAGCTGGGCGCCGGTCTTGGAGTCGAGGTTGGCCGTCGGCTCGTCGGCGAGCACGAGCGACGGGCGCGTGACGATCGCGCGGGCGACGGCGACGCGCTGCTGCTGGCCGCCGGAGAGCAGGTCGGGGCGGCGCTCGGCGTAGGTCTCGAGCCCGACCCAGGCCAGGGCCTCCTCCGCGAGCGCGCGGCGTTCGGCCGCGTCCATGCCCTGCAGCACGAGAGGATACTCGACGTTCTCGACGGCGGTCAGGACCGGGATGAGGTTGTAGGCCTGGAACACGAAGCCGAGCGAGCGCAGGCGGAAATCTGAAAGGGGATCGGCCCCCAGCGACGAGACGACGTGGCCGTCGTAGCTGACCGTCCCCTTCGTCGGCCGGTCCAGCGTCCCGATCATATTGAGCAAGGTGGACTTGCCCGAGCCCGACGGGCCGGCCAGCGCGGTGAACTCCCCCCGCGCGATCACGAGGTCGATGCCCTTGAGCGCGGCGACCTTCGAGCCGCCGGGGTACACCTTGTGGAGGTTGGAGACCTCGACGAGCTTAGACATGGCGCAGCGCCTCCGCCGGCTTCAGCCGCCCGGCGCGCAGCGCCGGGGGCAAGGAGGCCAGCAAGGTGATCAGGAAGACGGAGAAGCAGGCGAAGGCGTGCATGCGCCACGCGGGGACGAGGTAGATCACCGACGGGAAAGGCAGGAAGTAGGAGAAGGCCTCGCCGACGGGAAGATGAAGGCCGTTGCGGCCGAAGTACGCGATCATCGCGGCCCCGAGCGTCAGGCCGAGCAAGGTCCCGACGAGGCCGAGGACGAGCGACTCGGCCAGGATCAGCCGCACGATCCAGCGCGGGCGGGCGCCGATGGCCATCAGCACGCCGAACTCCCGCACGCGCTCGAACAGGCTCATCAGCTGGGTGTTGAGGATGCCCAGCGCCACGATGGCGAACACGATGAACAGCACGACGGTCAGGATGCCGTTCTGGAAGGCCTGGATGCCGATGATCTCCCGGTCGATCTTCTTCCAGCTGATCGCGCGGATGTTGCCCGGCGGCAGCCGCGCGTCGACGTCGGCGGCGACCGCCTCGGCGGCCTCGATGTCGACGACGCGCGCCGCCAGCTGGTTGGCCTGGCCGGGGCGGCCGAGCATCTCCTGCATGGCCTTCAGCGGGATCCAGACGATCTGGCCGTCGAAGGACTCCGAGCCGGTGACCTGGATCCCGACGAGGCGGAAGGCCTCGGCGCCCATCGAGCCGTCCGCGGCCTGGGCCATGATGACGACCTTCTCCCCGAGGCGGACGTCGAGGCGGTTGGCGATCTTGCGGCCCATGACGATGCCCTTGCCGTCCGTCTCGAGATAGGTCCCCTCCTTGATGTAGGAGGACATGTCGGTGAGCTTCTTCTCCCGGTCGGGCTCGACGGCGCAGATCAGCGCGCCCAGGGACGCGCTCGGCGCGGACACGAGGCCGGTCATCTGGATGCGCCGGCCCCAGATCGCGACCCGGGGGTCGGCGTCGAGGACCTTCGCGGCCGGCTCGGGGTCGGGCATGAACTTGTCGGGGAACTTGGACTCGTCGACGTCGCTGCGCTGGACGCGCACGTGCCCCGTGATCGAGCCCGTCGCCTTTTCGACGAGCTGGATCTGAAGGGAGCGGATCATGCTCTGGCCGAGCATGATCGCGGCCAGGCCGAAGCCCATCGCGGCCACGTTGATCAGGCTGCGGCGGCGGTTGCGCCAGACGTTGCGCCAGGCGAGGCGGAGCAGGTCAGCCCCCGCCCTTCTGCAGGCGCTGGTAGCTGAAGAAATTCTCTTCCAGCGGGATATCGAACTCGAGCTCTTTGTAATGGAGAATCGTGCGCTGGCCCGGCTTCCGCGCGGGCACGCACTCCAGCCGCGCCGGCACGCGCCGCCCGCTCATGACCTTGACGTCGGAGAGCGTGATCGTGCGGATGAGCTCGCCGCGCTCGGAGTAGTCGAGCTCGTTGAGGGGTATGACCGATCCGTCGTCGTCGTAATAGGCCACGTCGGTCAGCACCTTGCCCCAGACGACGGGCGCGTCGGGCTTCGGGGTCGCCTCGATGTGGTAGACCGTGCGCCCCTCCTCCTTCGTCGTCTTGAGGAGCTTGTGCGTGTAGTCCTTGACGATGGAGTCGGCCTTGACGATGTCCTCGTAGGTGAAGTCCGAGCCCTGCCAGGTCGAGTGCATCATCGTGGGAGGGATCTTGATCACGCGCTCGACCTTCGGCAGCCAGACCCACATCTCGGTCTTGCGGCGCAAGGTGGTGTTCCCCCGCTCCTTGGCCGGGGCGAGGATCTTGATGAAGGCGTAGGTGCGCTCCTTGTTCCAGCCCTCGATCTCGAGCGAGCGCTTCCACTCCGGCGTCTCGATGGTCATGGTCAGGCGGCCGTGGCTCGAGTCGCCGCGCAGGGCCTTGTTGGCCTTGTCCACGAGGTCGCGGATGTCCGGCTCCGCGGCGGCCGCGGGGACCGCGAGGAGCAGCGCGCACAGGAGGGCCTTCATGGTCCGCAATTCTACTATAGGTAGGCGCGCATGCGGCGCCAGGCCCGGGCCTTCCGCGCCCACGGCACCGAGGCGTTCGCCGGGCTCGACGAGGGCAGGATGGTCGCCGGCAGCCCCGGGGCGCAGCGGCGGAAGGCCGCCGCGGCCTTGAGGCCGTTGAGGAAGACCGCGCGCGGCTTGAGCCGCGCGACGAGCGCGGCGACCTCGTTGTGCGACTCGCCGCGGATCGCGGAGTCGAGGCTCCCCGGGCGCCGGGCCTCGGCCACGACGTCCCAGAGCGCGACGCCCCGGGCCTTCAGGCGCGCGAGCCGCTTTTTATACGGAAGGCGGCGCAGGTCTTCGCCGAGCGCCGATCCCAGAAGCTCCCAGAACCGGTTTTGCGGATGGCCGTAGTACTGGCCGAGGCGCAGCGAGGCGAGCCCGGGCAAGGACCCGAGGATGAGGACCTTCGTCCTCCTGCCGGCGACGGGCGGGAAGCAGCGGGCCTTCACTTCGGCTCGCGGATCGTCAGGCGCTCGAGGTCGAACTCGCCGCTGAGGCCCTTGAGCGCGATCGTCACGCGCTCCGCGGCGGGACAGCGGCGGTCCATGACCGCGCGGCAGGCCGGGTCCGCCTCGATCGCCTTCGTGATGACGACGTCCCCCCCGGCGCTCTCGTTCTGCACGCGCGCGGCGACGTTGACCATGGTCCCGAAGTAGTCGAGGAGGCCGCCCGCGTTGATCGCGATCGTCGGCCCCTGGTGCACGCCGATCTTGAGCGTGACCGGCTCGCGCGGCGCCAGCTTCGCGGACAGCTCGCCGATGCGCTCCTGCATGTCGAGCGCCGCCTCGAGCGCGCCCGCGCCGGACGGGAACACGGCCATCACCGCGTCGCCGATCGTCTTGACGACGGCGCCGCCTCGCGCGGCGATGATCGCGGTCAGCCAGTCGAAATGGTCGCGCACGACGCCGTAGGCGGCCGCGTCGCCGACCCGCTCGTACATCGCGGTCGAGCCCTTCAGGTCGGTGAAGAGCAGCGCGAGGTTCTTGACCCCGATCTCCACGCCGGGCGCCAGCACCTCGGCGGAGAACAGGTCCCGGAACTCCTGCATCGTGGTCACGAGCGCGGCCGAGGCCGCGGCGTCCTTCCAGTCCTCGTTCTCGACGCGCACGAGCGCGGGCTCGAGCGTCGGCTGGAAAACGGCCCTCACGGGCCCGGGGCGGAAGGCGATCTCGTCGCCGTCGGCGGCGCGGGCGAAGTCGATGGAGACGGTCGCGGGGCCGGCGGCCGAGGGGCGCAGGCGCACCGCGCGCTTCGTCTGGAGCGATCTCACGACGAACGAGCGCGCCTCGAGGTCGAGGTCCACGGCCCGCGCCGCGGCGCCGTCGAGGCGGAGCTGGGCGGAGGCGTGCCGCGTGTGGGCGGGGCTGCCGACGCAGAATACCGCGCCCTTGGCGTCGCGCACGCTCGGATGGACCGTGAAGCGCAGCTCCACCGAGGTTCCGAGGTCGACGCCGTACTCGATCTCGCACGAGCCGCAGTGCGAGGTGGTCTTGAGGTCCGACAGCCTCCCCAGCGACTCTTTCGGCGCCGCGCAGTTCGGGCACAGCACTTCCCACTTCAGGTCGAGCAGGCCGGTCTTGACCGCGTGCAGGAAGGCGCGGAGGGCGTCGGCGCGCGGCAGGCCCCAGCGGTCGGCGAGCTCGAACGGGCGCATGCCGCGCACCTCGTCGTCCGGCGCTCCCTCGAGGTGGGCGAGCAGGCGCTCGACCGCGTCCTTGGCGGCGCTCCCGTCCCGCAGCGCCCGGGACCGCGAGGCGAACAAGGCCGCGTCGACGGCGGTCACGGTGCGCCGCGGGGCCGGGAAGCTGCCGACGCGCGCGAGCGAGTCGTCGATGCTCGTGATGAGGCAGGCGATGTCGCCGAGGGTCTTCGACGCGGCCAGGCGCAGCAGCGGCCGCGCGAACCCCCACCGCGGCCAGAAGGCCCCGTGAAGGACTGCGGTCGTGCCGGCGCCGTCGGCGGCGAGCGTCAAGCCCCATTCGTAGCGGAGGATCGGGCCGTTGACGAAGTCGCGGGCCAGCGTGTAGAAGCGCCCGTCGACGTACTCGAACGGGGCCTCGAGCCAGGTCACGGGCAGGCCCAGAAGGCGCGAGCGCACGGTCTTGCGCAGGTCCTTCGGGTCGGGCGCGGACGACTCGGTCGCGGGGAGGCCGAGCGCCCGGTTGATCCGGTCGGTGTTCGATACCTGCGGCCATAGGTCCGCGGGCGAGGACTTCAGCTTGATCGTTCTTTCGACCCGGACCGGTTCCACCCGCGAATTATAGCAGTCCGATTAAGTAAAATAGCCGGGTGAAGCGATTCGCCTGCGTGCACGGACATTTCTACCAGCCGCCCCGGGAGAACCCCTGGACGGGCGCGGTCGAGCGCCAGCCGTCGGCCGGCCGCGACCACGACTGGAACGCGCGCATCTCGCGCGAGTGCTACGTGCCCAACGGCGAGGCCCGGGTCGTCGACAGCGACGGCCGCATCACCGACATCGTCGACAACTACGCCTGGATGTCGTTCAACTTCGGCCCGACTTTGCTGGCCTGGTTCCAGGACGCCCATCCCCACGGCTACGCCCGGCTGCTCACGGCCGACAAGGAGAGCGCCGCGCGCCTGGAAGGGCACGGGAACGCGCTGGCGCAGGCGTACCATCATTCGATCCTGCCTCTGGCCTCCCCCCGCGACCGCCTGACCGAGATCCGCTGGGGCCTGGCCGATTTCAAGACGCGGTACGGCCGCGAGGCCGAGGGCCTGTGGCTCCCGGAGTGCGCGACCGACGACGCGACCATGGCCGCCGTCGCCGCGGAGGGCGTCAAGTTCGTGATCCTCGAGCCGCACCAGGCCGACGCCGTGCGCCCCCTTTCAGGGGGCGCATTTAAAAGCGCCGCCGACGCCCTTCGGCCCGGCACGGCCTATCAATGGACGGACGGAAAGAGCAGGCTGGCCGTCTTCTTCTACGACGGCCCCCTGTCCCGGTCCGTGGCGTTCGAGCGCGCGATGAGCGACAGCAACGCCTTCGCCGGCCGCGTCGTCTCCCGCCTCCCGCCGACGGCCGAGGACGGCCTGGCCCTGCTCGCCACCGACGGCGAGTCCTACGGCCATCACGAGTCCTTCGCCGAGATGGGCCTCGCCCATTTCCTGCGCTACGCCCTTCCCGCCAAGACCGTCACGCCGGTCAACCTCGGCTGGTGGCTGGCCAAGCATCCGCCGCGGCTGGAGGTGCGCCTGCGCGAGGGCGGCACCTCCTGGAGCTGCCCGCACGGCGTCGAGCGCTGGCGCTCCGCCTGCGGGTGCGGCGCGGTGGACGGGGCCAGCCTCGAGTGGCGCGCGCCGCTCCGCTCGGCGCTCGAGGGCCTGCGCGACAAGCTCGACGCGCTGTACGAGAAGGAGTCCGCCGGGCTGCTGCCCGAGCCCTGGGCCGCGCGCGACGCCTACATCTCCGTCGTGCTCGACCGCTCCGAGGAGAACGTCGCGGCCTTCCTCTCCCGTCACGCGCCTTCGGCGAAGGACGAGGCCGCGCGCGTGCGGGCGCTGAGCCTCCTTGAGCTGCAGCGCCACTCGCTGATGATGTTCACGAGCTGCGGCTGGTTCTTCGACCAGCTCTCGCGCATCGAGCCCGTCCAGGTCCTCCTGTACGCGGCCCGCGCCCTCGAGCTCGCGCGCGTCTTCGGGGCCGACTTCGAGGCCGACTTCGTCTCCGCGCTGAAGGACGAAGGCGGCGTCTGGGAGAGGCTCGTGAAGACCCAGATCGTGACGCCCGACCACGTCGCCGCGCACTACGCCGTGTCGCTGCTGTTCGAGGACCAGCCCCCCGCCTTCGTGCATCACCACCGCGCCGACAGCGAGCGCTTCACGCGCCGAGTCGAGGGCGGCATCACCGTGGCGGCGGGCCGGGCGGCCTTCTTCGACGGCTGCACCGGCGCGAGCTGGACCCGGACCTTCTTCGCGGCGGTGCTCAAGGGCCAGCGCGTGCAGGCCTTCGTCTGCGCGGGCGACCTGCCCGACGACCGCTTCGACAGCCTGCTGCACGCGGCCGCGGGCGGCGCGGAGGCGGCGCTGCCGCCGGGCCGGTTGTTCCTCCTCCGCGACCTCCGCCCCGACGAGCGCGAGAAGGTGCTGACGACGGTGCTCAAGCGCCGGCTCATCCGCTGGGAGGCCGCCGGGCGCGACCAGCTCGAGGACGCGCTGACGCTCGCCGAGCAGTTCCGCGGCCTCGGCCTGCCCCTGCCGCCCGGCCTCGAGGAGGAGACGAGCCTGTCGCTGGGCCACGCGCTGGCCGACGCGGCGCGGCGCTTCGAGGAGGACGCCTTCGGCGCGCTCGACGAGCTGAAGGCGGTCGTGGCGCGCGCCAAGGCCGCGGGCCTGCCCGCCCCCTCCGCCCGCGCCGAGCAGTCCTTCGCGCGCGGCGTCGAGCGCCTGCTCGCGGGCCTGGAGAACGGCTCGGCCGACGGGTCCTGCCGGGAGCTCATCGAGGCGGCCGCGGCCGCGGACGTCGCGGGCCTCCACGACTGGCGTCCGGCCGCCCAGGTGCGCGTGTTCCGCTGGCTGAAGGCGCAGGCTCACGCCGCGCCGGAGGCGGACGTCCTGGGGCGCCTGCTCGGGATCAGGTCGTAGCGGGCACGGGAAGGTCCCGCAGCTCGGCGCGCGCGTAGTGCAGCAGCGCCGGGGCCAGCAGGATGCCGGGCACGCCCATCAGCGCCTCGCCGGCGACGAGCCCGAGCAAGGTCATCCACATCGGCGTGTCGATGGACCCGCCGATGATCCGGCTGTTGAGGATGTACTCCAGCTTGTGGATGACGACGAGGTAGGCGAGCCCGAACGTCGCGAGATGCACCGAGACGGTCAGGCCGGCGGTCACGATGGCGACGTTGCTGATGACGTTGCCGACGATGGGCACGAGGCCGCAGACGAACGCGGTCAGGATCAGGAAGGTCTTGAACGGGAAGCCCATCGCGTAGAGGAAGACCGCCGTCAGGATAGTGTTGACCGTGGAGATCGCGACCTGCGCGCCGACGACGAGCTCGAAGCTGCGCACGAACAGGCGCACGCGCGCGGAGAACTCCTCGCGCAGGGCCTCGTAGAGGTTCGCTCCTCCGCCTTCCTCGTGCGGGGTCAGGAACCGCATCGCGGCGGCGAACACTCCGACGAGGACCAGGAAGAAGCCGCGCGTGAGCAGGCCGCTCGTCTTGGTGACGGAGGCGAAGTTCTCCTTGGCCGACGTGACGAGGAGGTCGCGCAGCTCGAGGGCGTTGTCCACGGGGAGCTCGTACCCCCACTCGGTGGAGAGCGTCGTCAGCCGGGGCAGCACGGTGTCGAGGAGCACCGGCAGGCGGGCCACGCCGACGCGCACGAAGGCGATGAAGATCCAGGACAGCGCGACGGCCATGACCGCGAACATGGCCAGGGCGGCCCAGCGCGCGACGCGGATCTTGGCCCCGCGGCGGCGCAGGCCGCGCTCGGTGAGGTCCATGATCATGAACGAGACGAGGCCGGCCAGCACGCACGGGCCGAGGTTGAACCGGGCCACGACGATCAGCGCGAGCGCGAACAGCGCGTAGGAGGCCTTGCGCGGGCCGGAGAGGAAAGTGCTCATCGTTTGAGGATAGCAATTTCCGGCCTAGGTCCTCTGACGCGGCCGCGTTGGGCCCTCCGGCTCATACTGCCGGGCCGCCCTCTTTATAGGATGGCGGCATGAATCAGCTCCCCCTCTTTCTCGCGCTGCTGCTGGCCCTTTCGCCCGCCCTTCCGGCCTCGGCGCAGGTCGTCGGCCGGTCCGCCTCCGCCGTCCCCGGCGGCGCGCCCTCCGTCCCGGCGCTGCGCTTCGACCTGAGCCGCCCCGAGATGCGGCAGGCGTACCGCGAGGCGTCCGCGGCCCTCGACGGCGAGCTGGCCCGCATCGTCGCCGCGCCCGTCGCGCAGGCGAGCTACGCCGGCACCGTGCTGGCCCAGGAGAAGGCCGTCGGCGACTACGTGCGCGCGATGATCCCGCTCGTCTTCAACGCCCACGTCTCCCCCGACAAGGGCGTGCGCATGACGGCGCAGGCCATCGAGAAGGTCATGAACCGCCGCTTCGTCGAGCTCGGCCAGCGAACGGACATCTACGAGCGCGTCGAGGCCGCGGCCGCCAAGGGCGAGAAGCTCGACGCCGCCGACCAGAAGCTGCTCGACGTGACGCTGCGCAACTACCGGGACAGCGGTCTCGGCCTGCCGCCCGAGCAGCGCGAGCGCCTCAAGGCGATCCAGCGCAAGCTCAACGACCTCTCCTCGCGCTTCGAGATCAACATCAACGAGGGCAAGGACTGGCTCGAGGTGGACGAGGACGGCCTGGCGGGTCTCCCCGCCGACTACAAGGCCGGGCTGGAGAAGACCGCCGACGGCAAGTACAAGGTCGGCCTCGACTATCCGAGCTACGTGCCGTTCATGCGCTACGCCAAGAACGGCGAGCTGCGCCGCGCGCTCAACCACAAATACGAGAACCGGGCCGTTCCCGAGAACCTTCCCATCCTGAAGGAGGGCCTGGAGCTCCGCCGCGAGCTGGCCGTCCTCCTCGGCCATCAGGACTACCCGACGATGGCGCTCAAGGACCGCATGGCCAAGACGCCGCAGCGCGTCGCCGAGTTCCTCTCGCGCCTGACCGACAAGGTCCGCGAGCGCGCCAGGGCCGAACTCGCCGCCGTGCTCGAGGTCAAGCGCCGCGACGACCCCGCCGCGACCGAGGTCGGCGATCATGAGCGAGGCTATTACTCCCGCATCCTGCGCGAGGAGCGGTACTCCTACGACGCGGAAGAGGTCCGCCAGTACTTCCCCGTCGATCGCGTCGTCTCCGGCGTGATGAAGGTCTACCAGCGCATCCTCGGCGTGACCTTCCGCGAGGTCAAGGGCGGTCCCGTCTGGCACGCCGACGTGCGGCTCTTCGAGATCGTCGACACGAAGACGGGCAAGCTGATCGGCCACTTCTACCTGGACCTGTACCCGCGCGAGGGCAAGTACACCCACGCGGCCGCGTTCCCCCTGCTGATGGGCCGCGAGGTCCCCGGCGGCTACGACCAGACCGCCGCCGCGATGGTCGCGAACTTCCCCAAGGCCATCCCGGGCAAGCCCGCGCTCCTGCCGCACGCCGAGGTGGAGACCTTCTTCCACGAGTTCGGCCACCTGATGCACCAGACCCTCACCAAGGCGCGCCACATGTCCTTCTCGGGCACGTCCGTCGCGCTCGACTTCGTCGAGGCCCCGTCACAGATGCTCGAGAACTTCGCGTGGGAGCCGGAAGTCCTCGCCGAGATCTCGGGGCGCTGGGATACGGGGGAGCGCTTGCCGGACGCGCTCTTCAAGAAAATGACCGCCGCGCGCCGCTTCAACGAGGGCGTCCAGACCCTCCAGCAGATCGCGATGGCCGCGGCCGACATGGCGCTGCATTCGCTCGTCCCGGCGGACCCGTCCGCCGAGTTCAACCGCGTCGTCGCCGAGATCACCGGCATGCCCGGCGCGCCGGGCGGCAACTCCGCGGCGAGCTTCGGCCACCTGATGGGCGGCTACGGCGCGGGCTACTACTCCTACCTGTGGTCGCTCGTCTTCGACTCCGACATCTACTCCGCCTTCCAGGCCGAGGGGCCGCTGAACCCCGCCGTCGGCGGGCGCTATCGCCGCGACATCCTGGAGACCGGCTCCGAGCGCTCCGAGGAGGAGTCGCTCAAGGCTTTCCTCGGCCGCGAGCCGAGCGAAGACGCGTTCATGCGCTCCCTCGAGGACGAGAAGCCGGCCGCCGGCGCGTCCGAAGGCGTCAGCATGGTCGGCGAGTTCGGCCCCGAGGCCATGGCGGCCGTCATCGCCGCGCGCGCGCGCGTCGGCGCCCTGCCCAAGGGCGTGACGCTCGAGTTCCTCTCCCACTTCTCCGCGGACAACCCGCAGGTGCGCGTGAAGATCGACGGCCGCACCGTCTACTTCGAGTACCTGTACCACTCGGAGGCGAACCTCGCCCGCCTGCGCCGCGTCTGGTGGAACCCTCTGACCTGGTTCTCCGGGCTGGGCGCGCCGTCGAAGGACGCCGCGGCGCGCTACGAAGCCGCCTACCGCTTCGCCGTCGAGGCGCGCGCGGTCTACGATCGGCGCAACGCGCCGCGCTAGACCGGCGTTCCGAAGCCGGCCTGGCGGAAATGCCGGTCGGTCGCGATCGCCTCCGACAGGCGGAGCCTGCGCATCACGGAGAACGAGGAGCAGTCGGTGAAGGACCAGCCCTTGTCCGTGTTCTTCTTGAACAGGCTCCAGGCGTCCTCGAAGTCCTCGGGAAGCAGCCGGACGAGCTCGACGACGCCCGGATCGAGCAAGGTCTCGCCGATGCTCGCGGCGTGGGCGAAGCCGAGCCTCAGGCGGGCGAGCGTGACGATCTCGTCGAACACGAAGTCGGTCGTGACGAGGCGCCCTTCCCAGCGCTCGAGCGCCTTTCGGACCGCGTCGTGCGCCGGCTCGTCGGCGCGGGCGTAGGCGTACCAGCCCGAAGTGTCGACGAAGACCCGGTTCAAGAGTCCTTGCCGTACAGCGCGCGATCGTGATCGGCCGCCGCCGGCCCTCCGGGGTCGCGGGCGAGCGCCCGGATGTCCGAGAGCTTCCGCGCGGACGCGGGATCCTTCTCCCCGCCGAGCAGCCGGTCGATCGCGCCCCGGACCAACTCCGAGACGCCTCGGCCGGTCCGGCGCGACAGCGACAGGAGCGCGCGGTGCTGCCGGTCCTCCAGCAGTATCTGTGTTCGCCTCACCTCATTAGTATATAGCATGGTGTATGATTGTCAATCCCCCCTCTCTCATCATACGATCGAGGGCCATGAAAAGTTCCCAAACTCGTAGACTATCCCGGTGAGCGGAGTCGAGATCCGGGTCCATGAGGGCGCCGGCCCCACGGTCATCTATCTGCCGGGCATCCACGGCGACTGGGGCCTGATCGGGGCGTTCCGCCGCGCGCTCGGCCCGCGCGTGCGCTTCGTCGAGTTCGCCTACTCGAAGGACGAGATCACGCTGGAACGGCTCGCCGGCCTCGTTCACGCCGAGCTGACCGCCCGCGGCGTGACCTCGGGCTGGCTGCTGGGCCAGTCCTTCGGCTCCCAGGTGGGCTGGGCGCTGCTGGCGCGCGGGTTCGCGGCCGACGGCGTCGTGCTCGCCGGCGGCTTCGTGAGGCACCCGTGGCCGTGGGGGGCCCGCCTGTTCCAGGCGCTGCTCTCCGGCGTGCCCTCGGGAATCGTCAATCCCGCCTACCAAGCGTACACCGTCGCGTGCAACACTCTCGCGCGGCGGGGGCCGGAGGAGGCCGAGGAACTCCTCTCCTTCGCCCGGAACCGCGGGAGCCGGGAGTGGGCGGCCATGAGCTGGCGCCTGAGCCTGATCGTCAAGAGCGACCCTCGCGCGACCGCCCGCGCCACGCGCGCGCCGGTCCACTACCTCGGCGGCATGATCGACCCGCTCGTGCCCTGGCCGCTGGTCACGCGCTGGCTCGAGCGCGAGTGCCCCGGCTACAGGGGCGAGGTCATCATCCGCTCCGCCGACCACAACGTCCTCGGCTCCTCGCCGCGCGAGTCCGCCGAGCGCGTCCTGGCCTGGGTCGGCGCCGCCTAGAGCCCGAAGCTCGCGCTGCGCATCGAGAGCGACGCGTTCTCCAGCCCCTCGTATTCCCAGCGTACGGGATCTCCGTCCGCCGCCCCGAGCGCGTACAGGTAAGGGTACCAGTGGTCCGGCGTGGGGACGCTGAGCGCTCCCCCCGGCATCGCGCGCGGATCGCCGGCCAGAGCGGAGGCGTCCCCCGCCTCGGTGCGGGCTTTGACGAACGCGTCGAACTCGGCGTTCCACGCGTGGGGCTCGGCGCGCTCGTCCCAGACCAGCCTCGAGAGGTTGTGGACGATATTGCCGCTGCCCAGGATCACGATTCCCTTCTCGCGCAGCGCCGCCAGCTTCCGTCCGAGCGCCAGATGATGGGCGCCCGGCCGCGCGAGGTCCACGCTGAGCTGGACGACGGGGACGTCCGCCGCCGGGTACATGTGGCGCAGGACCGCCCAGGCGCCGTGGTCCAGACCCCAGTCCCCTGCGTCCAGCTCCACGGAGCCGCCGACGGCCTCGCGCGCGAGCGCGGCGATGGTCGGGCTGCCCGGCGCCGGATATTCGATGGCGCCCAACTCCGCGGGAAAGCCGTAGAAGTCGTGGATCGTCCGGGGCTTCTCCATCGCCGTCGCCCGGGTCCCCTCCGTCAGCCAATGCGCCGAGACGCAGAGCACGGCCGCCGGCTTGCCGATCTCCCGCCCCAGCCGCGCCAGCGTCCGGGTGAAGGCGTCGTCGGCGAGGGCGTGCATCGGGCTTCCGTGGCCGATGAATAAGACGGGCGCGCGCTTCATCGCGCCGCCCTGGCTCCCTTATCCGCGCAGCCGCGGACGATCCGTGAATCCTCGGTCCAGCGGAACACGGGCCGCTCGCACTCGGGCGCCGCCGCGGGGGCGGACAGGGTCGTGTCGCGTTCGATCGTGATCATAGGTCCCTCCTCTCGGTCATCAGTAGGCGGCGGTCGCGATGCTTCCGGCGCGGCGGGGCGCCTCGAGCTCGTCGACGAACGCGGCGGCGTAGTCCTCGGCGGAGATGCGGCTCGCCCCTTGGGCGTCGGAGATCAGGTCCCCGCCGCCAGTCCGGTACTTCCCGGTCCGGTTCCCGGGCTCGATCAGGGCGGCCGGGGCGTAGAAGGTCCAGTCGAGGCCCGAGGCGCGGAAGACCGCGAGCGACTCCCGGTGCGCCTGGGCGATGCCCTTCCACGCCGCCGGGAACTGGGGCGAATCGATCAGGTCCGCGCCGCCGGCCTTGAGGCTGCCCGCTCCGCCGACCACGATGAGGCGCCGCACACCCGCCTTCTTCGCGCCCGCCACGAGGGACTCCGCGGCTTTCACCACGCTGGAGACGTCTCCCGCGGGTCCGGGGCCGTACGCGCTCAGCAGGGCGTCCGCGCCCTTCGCCGCGGCCGCGATCGAATCCGGGTCGAGGACGTCGCGCCGCGGCGCGGACACCTCGTGGCCGCGCGCCGCGAGCTCCGCCGCGATCCGCCGTCCGATCATTCCCGTCGCTCCGAACAATACCGTTTTCATGGATAGCCTCCTAACGCAACTGAGTCTGTTACATATGAACCCTTAAAAAAAGGCCCGGCAACTGTAACCATTATAGTCACAGATGCCGGGCTTGTCAAGCCCCCGCGGATCAGGGCGCGGCGAACCTCCAGCGCAGGCGCGCGGAGACCGTGCGCCCGACGGCGGGCACGACGAAGCGCTCGAGGCGCCCGCCCGACGCGGACAGGATGCCGCGCGTCGCGTAGCCCTCGTCGAGGACGTTCTTCGCTCCCAGGCTGACGGTCCAGGCCCCCCGCTCGAGCGAGGCGTCGAGGTCGAGCGTGCAGTAGCCGGGGAGCTTGCGCTCCAGGTTGGCCTCGTCGCCGAAGAAGCGGCTCGAGCCCACGCACTGGCCCCCGGCGCCGGCGCGAAAGCCCCGAGGCAGAGGAACGGACGCGCCGACTGATAGTCGATGGCGCGGGACCATCGGGATCTCGGAGCCCGGGGTCACCGTCTGCGTGGCCGGGAACGGGGCCTTGTCGAGCTGGAAGCGGCCTTGGAAGGTCGCCTCCGTGTACGAGTAGTCGACGTGGACGTCGGCCTTCCCGACGCGCGGGCGCAGAGAGACCTCGACCCCTTGGCGTCGGGTCCGGTCGATGTTCCGGTTCTGGCCGAAGCCGGCGACGGGGTCGAAGACGGCGTAGATCTCGTCCTCGGCGAGCGCGCGGTACAGGGTCACGTCGGCCTCCCCCCACGCGGGGTGGCGCCAGCCCGCGCCGGTCTCCCAGCTCCGCGTCTTCACGGGGCGAAGATCGGGGGTCGAGGGGAACGGTCCCAGCGCCGACAGCTCGCCGGAGGTCGGAGCGCGGAACGCCTCGGCGTACGAGGCGCGCAAAGAGGCGCCGCCCCCGACCTCCCAGTTCATCCCGACGCGCGGCGAGGTCCGCGCGTACGAGCGGAACCCGTCGTTGGCCGGCGTGATCCGGTTCTTATAGTCGATCGTCGTGCGGTCCCAACGCGCGCCCGCGGTCAGGACGGGTCCCGAGGGCCACAGGTCCGCCGTGCCCGTCAGCCACGAGCCGAGGCGCGTGTCGCGCGTGCCGCTCGCGCTGCGGAACGGGAACCCGCCGAAGTCGCCGGCCGAGGAGGACTCGGCGTCGGCGCGCGCGCCCTCCACGCCTCCGTTCAAGGTCAGCCGCCGGCCGGCGAGCTCGCCGTCCGCGGTGAGCTGCCCCGCCCCGCCGGCGCCGCGCAGCTTCGCCGAGCTGGCCGACGTCGAGGAGCGGCCGCGGTTGAGCGGCGTGTTCTCCAGGCGCTCGCGGAACTGCGCCATGACCGCGCCCGACAGTCCCTCGAAGAGGGTGCGGCGGCCGTTGAGGGTCACGGCGTTGAGGAGGCTGTCCGTCTTCACGAGGCTGACGCGCTGGCGCGGGTCGGCCTCGAACTCCCCCTGGGTCAGCGAGCCGCCCTGGTCGAGGCGGTCGTCGGCGAAGGCGTAGGTCAGCCGCAGGTCGTCTTTCGAGGTGCGGCGGCCGAGGCTGCCGTTGACGCCGGTCATGCGCGAGGAGGCGCCGCGGCGGTAGCCGTCCTCTCGCGCGTGCACGCCGGACACGGCGTAGTCGCAGCCTCCCGCCGTCCCGCGCGCGGACGCGTCGGCCTCGGCCCGGCCGTACGAGCCCAGGCCCGCCGAGGCCGTCGCCGCGGTCTTCTTGGTCCCCCGCTTGGTGAAGACCGCGACGACCCCGGCCAATGCGTCCTTGCCGTAGATCGTGCTCGGTCCGGGCAGGACCTCGATCCTTTCGACGGTCTCCAGCGGGATCAGCTGCCAGTTCACCTGGCCCAGGTCGGCCTCGTTGACGCGCACGCCGTCGACGAGGACGATCGTCGCGGGCCCGGGCGAGGCGTTCCAGCCGCGAAGGTCGAGCGTGGGCTGGAACGGGTTCCCGGACTGGTTATAAAGGACGACCCCCGGCAAACGGCCGATGGCGTCGGCCACGGTGTCGCCTCCGAGCCGGCGCAGGTCGGCGGCGTCGAGGACCCGGGCGGTTCCGGGATAGCGGCGCTCGTCGATCGGCGCGTCGGGCAGTCGCGAGGCGGAGCGGATATCCCGGAAGAGCGAGTCTCCGGTGAGGGCGGCGGGGCGGGCGGCGACGGGAAGGACGGCTAGGACGGCGGCAAGGACGGCGATGCGTGTCGGGACCATGGGTGGTCCTCCTTACTCGAGGTTGCCCGACGCAGGTCTCCTGACTTACGGATCGTCGCCCATTGCCGCGTCTTCCCATCCTTTCTAGGACAGTGACATTGCGGCGGGCTACCCGTTTACAGTGGCGGTACCGTGCCGGAATTACACCGGCTTCCTGCGGATGCGTCGGGGTGCGGCGAGTGTATTAAAGCAAATGGATTCACAATAAAGGATGTCGGCCCGGGGAGGTTCTATGCCTGCACGATCGTCGCCGGCTGAGTCTACCAGGTCGGCCGGACGCCGATCAGCGCCTCGGCCGCCGCCGCGTCGACCGGCCGGCCGAAGTGATAGCCCTGGCCGTATTCCACCCCCAGCGCGCGCAGTTGAGCCAGCTGCTCGGCATTCTCGACGCCTTCGGCGACGACGTCCATGCCCAGGGTATGAGCCAAGGTGACGATGGCCCCGATGATGTCCGCGTCCTTTCGGTCGACGTCCATCCGGCGCACGAACGAGGCGTCGATCTTGAGCGTGTCGACCGGGAAGCGGTGCAGGTAGGAGAGCGAGGAATAGCCGGTGCCGAAATCGTCCATCAGCAGCTTTATGCCGAGGGAGCGCAAGCGGCCGAGCACCGCCGCCGCCGCCGCGCTGTGCTCCATGATCACCGTTTCGGTCACTTCGAGCTTGAGGCTGCCATGATCGAGACCGGTCTTCGCCAGCACTGCCGCGATCTGTTCCGGCAGGTCGGGCTGGGCGAACTGGCGTCCGGCGAGGTTGACGCTCACCTGCATAGGCGGATGCTCCGGGTGGGAGCGCTGCCAGGCGCGCATCTGTCCGCAGGCCTCCGTCAGCACCCAAAGACCGATGGTGACGATGAGCCCGGTCTCCTCGGCGAGCGGGATGAATTCGCTCGGGGGCCGCAGGCTGCCGTCGGAGCGACGCATGCGCACGAGCGCTTCGAACCCCGTCAGCCGGCCCGTCTTCAGCGAGACGACGGGCTGGTAATAGACGCGGAATTCCTTGCCCCCGATGACCGCGTGGCGCAGCGCGGTCTCCACTTCCAGCTGGGCGACGACGAGCTCGCGCATGCCGGCGGCGAACACCTCGTGCCGCGCCCCGCCCAGCCGCAATGCGGTATGCGCGGCGGTCTCGGCGTCGCGCAGGAGGTCGCTCGCGCCGGCGTAGCTCGGCCGGCCATGGGCGATCCCGATGCTGACGGCGGTGAACACCTCCTTGCCGTCCACGCGGAAGCCGGCCGAGAGCGCGTCCTGGAGCTTGTCGGAGAATCGCACCGCCTCGTCCGCGTCCTTCGACGCCTCGAGGAGTACAGCGAAGCTCGCGTCTCCGACGCGGGCCAAAGTGTCGCCGAGGTAAAGGGCGTCTCCGAGGCGCCGCGCGACGGCGATCAGAAGCTCGTCGCCGCCGGCGCCGCCGAGGCTGTAGGTGATCGTGCGGAAGCGGTCGAGGACGATGAAGAGCAGCGCGAAACGGCGGCCGGATTCGAGCCGGCTCCGGTCCAGGGCATCCTCCACCCGGGTCAACAGCAGCGAGCGGTTGGGCAGGCCGGTCAGGCTGTCGCGCAGCATGTCTTCCTCGACCACCGAGGAGAGCAGGACCCGCGCGGAGGCGGAGCCGACGACGCCGGCTAGCCTCGCCTCGCAATAGCGGGCCAGTTCCGCGTCGATCTTCCACGGCGGCCCCAGGCCATGCTCCAGGGCATAGTCGGCGAACGCCCGTTCGGCGCCTTCGGCGCCGAGGATGCGTCTCATCAGGGCCTGGAGATCCGGCAGCGAACCGCTCGTCCGCCAGGTCCGCTCGGCGCCCCGGTCGTGCTTGAAGACGTCGACGAAGAGCGCCGCTTGCGTCCGCTCGACGGAGCTCTGGCCGCTCATGATCGACACCGTCAGGTAGGCGCCGATATTGGCGAACATGCTCCAGAGAACGGCGTGGGAGATATTGTCGAGGCCCTCCAGGCCGAAGAGGGCGAGCGGCCGCAGGAGGTCGATCGAGAAGGGGCCCCGTTCGACGAGCGGCATCGGCAGCCAGCCGGAACGTGCGAAGGTCGGCAGGATCAAGGTGTAAGCCCAGACCAGGAATCCGGCTCCGAGACCGGCCAGCGCCCCGTTCCGCGTGCCCCCTTTCCAGTAGAGCCCGCCGAGCAGCGCCGGTCCGAACTGCGCGACGGCGGTGAAGGAGATCAGGCCGATCTCGACGAGGGCGTAGGCTTCTCCGGCCATGCGGCAATAGGCGTAGCCGCACAGCAGGATGAGCACGACCGCGCCGCGCCGGATGGCCAGCAGGAGGCCGGTGAGGTCGGCGCGTCCGGACAGGCGCAGCGGCTTGATGCGGAGAAGGACCGGCATCACCAGGTCGTTGCAGACCATCGACGACAGCGCGATGGTCTCGACGATCACCATGCCGGTGGCGGCCGATAATCCGCCGAGGAACGCGACCAGGGCCAGGGCTCGCTGCTGTCCGGACATCGGCACGGCGAGGACGTAGGTGTCGGGGTCCACGCGGCCGTCGGGGAAGCTCAGAGCGCCGCCGTAGGCGACGGAGAAGGTGAAGATGTTGAACAGGAAGAGATAGAGAGGAAAGAGCCAGATCGCCTTGTTCAAGTGGGCCTCGTCGACGTTTTCGACCACCGCCAGCTGGAACTGCCGCGGCAGGAACAGGCTGGCCAGCATGCCGAGGAAAGCCAGCGAGATGCTCGAGGCCCAGCTGTGGTAGATGTCGACCTCTCCGCCGCCGATGGTGAACTCCGAGGCGAGGCGGGGCACCCGGGCCGCCCGGGCGAAGATGTCGGTGAAGCCGTCGAACAGGAACCAGGTGACGTAGACGCCGACGGCGAGGAAGGCCAGGAGCTTGATCACCGATTCGAAGGCGATCGCCGCGACCATGCCCTCGTGGCGCTCGGCTGCGTCGAGCTTGCGGGTGCCGAAGACGAGCGTGAAGGCGGCCAGTATCAGGGCGGTGTAGAACGAGGTGTCGTGCCAGACCCTTTGCGCCCCCGGCGCGATCGTCAGGATCTCGGGATAGGCGCGCAGGACGGTGAAGCTGGTGGAGACCGCTTTCAACTGCAGGGAGATGTAGGGCGTGACGCCGGCCGCCGCGATCACCGTCGTCAGACCGGCCAGCGCCGCGCTTTTTCCGTAGCGCGAGGAGATGAAGTCGGCAAGCGAGGTAATGCGGTTGTCCTTGGCGATGCGGATGATCTTGCGCAGCACCGCCCACCACAGGGCGGCCATGATGGTCGGGCCGAGGTGGACGGGCAGGAAGCCGACGCCGCTGGCGGCGGCGCGACCGACGCTGCCGTAGTACGTCCAGGCGGTGGCGTAGACGCCGAGCGATAGCGCGTACACGTAGGGATTGGCGATCATGCTGCGTCCGGCATCGGCCGCCTTGTCGCCGCGGTAGGCGATGACGAAGAGCAGACCGAGGTAGGACCCGCCGGCGAGGACGATGACCCAGGCCGGCACGGCTATTTCCTCTCGCTCGCCAGCGCCAGGAGAACGATCAGGAGCGCCCAGGCGGAGAACATATACACAAGCAACAGCGGAAATCCGCCCAGCATCACGGGCCGGTTGAAGAGCGCCAGCAGGGGATAGTTGAAGAGCGCGTTGCCAAGCAAGAACAGCGCGGCCAGACGTTGTGCCTTGATGTTCGGCTTGCTCATGGCAAACTCAATCCGATTATCCCTCCGCCCGCCATGGCGAAGGGAATAAGTTTTCGCTGCGGTTTTGTAGCCCCGGAACGGCCTCGAAATACAGGGCATCTGCAAACCCTCCATGGGACGCGCCTGAGTTGAGGTACAATAATCCAGGCGGCGAAATCGCCGCCCGGAGGACTCATGCCTCAAGAGCTTCGACATTTCATCGGCGGAAAGAAGGTGTCCGGCAAGAGCGGACGCTTCGGCGACGTCTTCAACCCGTCGACGGGCCTCGTCGCCTCGCGCGCCCCGTTCGCCTCCAAATCCGAGGTCGAGGCCGCCGTCGCGAACGCCGCGGAGGCCTTCCCGGCCTGGGCCGCCGCCTCCCCCATCGCGCGCGCGCGAGTCATGTTCAAGTTCAAGGCCCTGCTCGAGAAGCACGCCGACGAGATCGCGGATCTGATCTCCTCCGAGCACGGCAAGGTCCACGCCGACGCCAAGGGGTCCCTGATCCGCGGCAACGAGGTCGTCGAGTTCGCCTGCGGCATCCCGCACCTCCTGAAAGGAGAGTTCTCCCCCGGCGTCTCCACCGGCGTCGACATGCACTCGATGCGCCAGCCGCTCGGCGTCGTGGCGGGCATCACGCCCTTCAACTTCCCGGCCATGGTCCCGCTGTGGATGTCGGCGGTCGCGATCGCCTGCGGCAATACCTTCATCCTCAAACCGTCGGAGAAGGACCCCTCGTGCCCGCTGCGCCTGGCGGAGCTCTTCCTCGAGGCCGGCGGCCCCCCCGGCGTTCTCAACGTCGTGCTCGGGGACAAGGAGGCGGTGGACGCCTTGCTGACCGACCCGCGCGTCCAGGCCGTGAGCTTCGTCGGCTCGACGCCCATCGCGCGTCATGTCTACTCGACGGCGTCCGCGCACGGCAAGCGCGTGCAGGCGATGGGCGGCGCCAAGAACCACATGATCGTGATGCCCGACGCCGATCTGGACCAGGCCGCGGACGCGCTGATGGGCGCGGCGTACGGCTCGGCCGGGGAGCGCTGCATGGCGATCTCCGTCGCGGTCGCCGTCGGCGACGAGACGGCCGACAAGCTGATCGCGCTGCTGAAGGAGCGTCTCAAGGGCTTGAAGGTCGGCCTGCCGACCGAAAAGGACTCCGACATGGGGCCGCTCGTCACGGGCGCGCACCGCGCCAAGGTGATCGAGTACGTCGAGGCGGGCGTCAAGGAAGGCGCGAAGCTCGTCGTCGACGGGCGCGGCGTGAAGGTGCCGGGCCACGAGAAGGGATTCTTCCTCGGCGGCTGCCTCTTCGACGGGGTCACGGCGGCGATGCGCATCTACAAAGAAGAGATATTCGGACCGGTGCTGTGCGTCATGCGGGCGAAGGACTTCGAGGACGCCCTGCGCCTGCCCAACGACCACGAGTTCGGCAACGGAGTGTCCATCTTCACCCGCGACGGCGACGCCGCGCGGGAGTTCTCCTCGCGCGTGCAGGCCGGCATGGTCGGCGTCAACGTGCCGATCCCGGTGCCGCTCGCGTTCTATTCGTTCGGCGGCTGGAAGAACTCCGCCTTCGGCGACGCCAACCAGCACGGGACCGACGGCGTGCGCTTCTACACGCGCACGAAGACCGTGACCTCGCGCTGGCCCGCCGGCATCCGCAAGGGCGCGCAGTTCACGATGCCCACGCACGGCTGACGCCGCCGTCAGGACTTGCGGGCTTTGCGCGGCGAGAAGGTCGGCTGAGGCAGGCCGGACACCGCGCGGAAGGCGTCCCGCGCGATGAGGAGCTCCTCGTTCGTGGGGATCACGTGTATCTTCACGCGCGAGGCCTTCGCGGAGATCTCCCCCGTCTGCCCCCCCTTGAGGGCGGCGTTGCGCGCCGAGTCGAGGTCGATGCCCAGGGCCTCGAGACCCGCGCAGATCCGCTTGCGGATCGCCGGGGAGTTCTCGCCGATGCCGCCGGAGAAGACCAAAGCGTCGGCTCCGCCCATCTCCGCCAGGTAGGAGCCGATGCGGCGGCGCGCGCTGGCGCAGAACACGTCGACGGCCAAGGTCGCGCGGCGGTCGCCGTTCTCCTTCTCCTCCTCGAGGAGCTCGCGCATGTCGCTGGTCAGGCCCGACAGGCCGAGCAGGCCCGACTGCTTGTTGAGCAACGTGATCATGTCGGGAAGGCTCAGGCCCTCCTTGTGCGACAGGTACTCGATCACCGAGACGTCGACGTCGCCGGCGCGGGTACCCATCACCATGCCCTCGAGCGGCGTGAAGCCCATGCTGGTGTTGACGGAGTCCCCGCCCTTGATCGCGCACGCCGAGCAGCCGTTGCCCAGGTGCAAGGTGATGATGTTCACCTTCTCCTTCGGGATGTCGTTGAGGACGCGGTAGCGGTACGCGAGGTACCGGTGCGAGGTGCCGTGGAAGCCGTAGCGGCGGATCTTGTAGCGGCGGTACAGGTGATAGGGGATGCCGTACAGGTAGGCGGTCTCCGGCATCGTCGCGTGGAAGGAGGTGTCGAACACGGCCACCTGCGGCACGCCCCGGCCGAAGACCTCGGCGGCGGCGCGGATGCCGCGGATGTTGGCGGGGTTGTGCAGCGGGGCGAGCTCGATGCAGTCCTCGATGCCCGCGAGCACGGCGTCGTCGATGACCGTCGAGGAGCGGAACTTCTCCCCGCCGTGGACGACGCGGTGGCCGACGATGTGGATGTCGGCCATCGACTTGATGCCCTCGATGCCCGACTCCGGCGAGATGACCCAGCGCACGATGCGGTCGAGCGCGGAGCGGTAGTCCCGCAGCGGCACGTCTTCCTTCAGCGGCGGGCGCCCGGTCGCCTGGAAGGCGACGAGCGACAGGCTGCCGATGCGCTCGACCTGCCCCTTGGCCAGGCAGCGGTCGCCGTCTTTGGCGATGAGGTCCTGGTCGGTCTGCACGACCTGGAACTTGATCGAGGAGGAGCCGGAGTTGAGGACGAGGATGTTCATGGGTATAAGGTGCTAAATATCCGGCTCCGCGTCATTGACTATCCTCAAGGATAGCGTTGCCTCAGGACGCCTCGGCGACGATCTCGAAGGCGGGCGGGTTCAGGATGTGCTTCTTGGCCGTGCACAGGTTCGCCGTCGAGATGACGCTGTCGCGGTACTTCTCGGGGAAGCCCTTGGGCAAGGTGATCTTCAAGACGATCTTGGAGACCCGGTGAGCGGCCTCGTCCCATTCGGCGGTCTGCGTGAGCTCCAGGCCCTCGGTCGGCAGGTCGCGCTTGCGGCAGAAGCTCAGCACGAAGATGCCGGCGCAGGTCCCGAGCGAGGCGAGGAACAGGTCGAACGGCGCGGGCGCGCTGCCGTCGCCCCCCGCCTCCTTCGGCTGGTCCGTCGTCACGGTGAAGCCGTCGAACTCGGCGGTCACCTTCTTGTTGCCCGGAAAGCGTATCTTCATCTCCATAGGTTTCTCCCCTTCTATTGAGATGCTCGGGGCCGGGAAAGGATTCTTCAGGCCAGGCGTCCGATCTCGCCGCGCAGAGACCACAGCACGGCGAGCTGGAGGCCGAACACGCCGATCATCAGGGCGGTGAACGGACCCAGTCTCGCGGCGTGTATAAGCAACGGAAAGGCCACGGCCGCGCCGGCGATCCGGCCGGCCTGCATCAAGGTGATGCCCAGGGAGTAATAGAAGCCCGAGCGGCCGCCGCCCGGCGTCAGGCGCATCAAGGCGAACTGCGCCGTGGAGCCGACCATGAGCTCGCCCACGGTGAGCAGGAGCATGCCGGCGAACACCCAGGCCTGGGACGCCATGCCCCAGCCGGCGAGCAGGATGCCGAGCACGGTCAGGAGCATCCCTCCCGCCATCGTGATCCAGGGCCTGCGGAAGAGCCTGGTCGCCTGCACGGCGAAGGCGGCGCACAGGACCGTGTTGAGGATCATCATCGTCGAAAAGCGGCGCAGGCCCTCTCCGGGATGGAGGACCTCGAGGCGTCCCGCGCCTCCCTCCATGAACAGCTCGTAGAAGAACGACCAGCCCATCAGGACGACCGCGCAGCGGAAGAAGGTCCATTTGGACGCGGCGCCGCCGGCGTCCTCTCCGCCCAGGCGGCCGCGGTCCCCGGACGGCCCCTCGCGCCGCGGCAGTATCTCGCGGCCGATGAAGAACGCGCCCAGCGAGGTCGCGGAGTCGAACAGGAACAGCGGCAGCAGCCCGAGCCGCGAGCCGGCGGCCCCGACCGTGAAGCTGAAGATCTGCGCGAAGTTGTTGACCATCCGCATCCAGCCCAGCGCTTCCTTCTGATGGGCGCGCTCGACCTGGTCCATCAGGAGCAGGCGTTGGACCACGGCCATCAGCGCCTCGGAGAACTGCGCGAGCATGCCGAAGAACAGGATCAGCCAGATCGAGGTCTGGAACGGCAGGAAGCCCAGGCCCGCCGCGGACATGAGCAAAGCGGCGAGCACCAAAGTCCGCGAGTTGACGCGGTCGGTCAGCGCGCCGCCGGCGAGGGTCCCCGCGAGCATCGTGCCCTTGAGCGCGGACAGCACCAAGGCGCCTTCCCCGGTCGAGACCCCGCGCTCGACGAGGAGGATCGCGATCAGGCTGAGGCCGATCGAGCCGACCTTGTTGGTGAAGGTCGTCAGCAGGACCGGGCGGCTCTGGCGGAAGGCGGGCGAATCGGTGATCAGAACCTGAAGCTGGCGCCGAAGTTGAGGTACTTGGTGTCGGGCGAGCCCTTCTGCCGGACGAGCTCGTAGCCGAGGTCGAGGCCGAGGCCGCCGAACCTCATCGCCGCGCCGGCGCTCGCCGCCGCCGAGGCGGGCTGGGGCTGGATCTTGTAGCGGGTCGCGGTGAGGGAGGCGTAGGGACTGAACGCGAGCCAGCGCGAGTAATCGAGGCGGACGGTGCCGCTGCGGTCGGGGAAGCCGTTGACGAGGGAGGCGGTCTCGGCCAGGCGCGGGCGGCGGCGGGCGGCCGTCGGGAGGTCGTTGAAGTCCTGGTCGTAGAGCGAGCGCGAGGCGTCGACGGACACGGTCAGGTCCCAGGCCGTGACCGAGGCGGTGACTCCGAGGTCGTTCTGGTTGATGATGACGTTGCGCCGCGTCGGAAGCGCCGGCGTCGCGGGCACGATCTGAGAGTGGCGGGTCTGCGACCAGAAGGCGCCCAGCTCGAGCTCCTCGACCCCGGAGGGCTCGTCGGACTCGTCGAGGAGGAAGGTCCAGCCGGCGTCGGCGCCGAAGCCGCGGTTGGCGTAGGCGTCGTTGCGCGGCGTGACCGAGGCGGTCAGCCCGACGGCGAGGTTCTCTCCCTGATAGGACGCGCGCAGGCCGGCCGTGCGCGTCGTGCCCGTCGAGCCGTCGAAGCGATAGTCGGAGTAGCTGCCCTTCAGGCGCCAGACGTCGCCGTACTGGAGCGAGGCGCCTCGTCCCAGGTAGCCGCCCGTCCCGACGGCGCCGCGGACCGCGCTCTTCCAGAGAGGCCCGGCTTCCGTCTCCTCGGCGCGGACGGCGGCCGAGGCGCACATCAGGACGCACGCGAAGACGGGAAGGAGGGCTCTCATCGTGCGGCTATGTTAGCAAAGTCGCGGTTTTAAGGCACGCGCGGGTACTCGTTGAACGTCAGCCAATAGGCGCTCAGGGCCTTCACCAGGCCCGCGAGGGTCTCGATCGACGAGGGCTTCATGAGATACGAGTTCACGCCCAGGTCGTAGGCGCGCTCGACGTCGCCGGGCAAGGAGGACGCGCTCAGTATGATCACCGGCAGCCGCTTCATGTCCGAGGCGCGGATCCATTGCAGGACTTCGATCCCGTTCATGAACGGCATCTTGTAGTCGAGCACGACGAGGCCGGGCAGCGGGAACCTCGTCCGGTCCGCGAAGGCGCCGGTCCCGGAGAGGTAGGCCACCGCTTGCCGGCCGTCCTCGACGAACCGCACCGGATGGCCGACCCCGGCGATGCGGAGGGCCTCGGTCAGGAGATAGCGGTCGTCCTCGTTGTCCTCCGCGATCAGGACGGCGGAGCCGGCGGGCATCGTCACGTCGCGGACTCCAGCTCCAGCCAAAAACGGCTGCCCTGCCCCGGCTCCGACTCGAATCCGACGGTCCCGCGCATGCGCTCGGCCGCCAGCTTGACGACGGCCAAGCCGATCCCGGTCCCCGCGCGGCCGCCCTTGGGGTGCAGCCGTTCGAAGGGCAGGAAGATCTTGTCGCGGAAGCCGGGCTCGACGCCGATCCCGTTGTCGGCGACCCAGAGCCGGACCTTCCCCTCGCGCTCCTCCGCTCCGATCTCCACCTCCGCTTTCCGTCCCAAGGGGACGAATTTGAGCCCGTTGTCGAGGAGGTTGGCGACGCACTGGCTCAGCAGCGACTCCTGTCCGAGGACGGGCGGCAGGGGGCCGTGGACGCGGACGGACGCGCCCTCCAGCATGCCGGCGTAGTGCTCGAGGACGGAGGCCACGACCCCGTCGAGGTCGACGCGGGTCAGAGCCCCGTCCTCGCGGGCGATGCGGCTGTAGTTCAAGACGTCCTGCGTCAGGCGGTCCATCCACAGGGCCGCGCGCCTGATGCGGTGCAGGATCTCCGTCGTCTCGCGCGAGGCCGAACCGGCGAGACGATTGAGCAGGATCCGCGAATAGCCCTCCAGGGCCCGCAGCGGCGCCCGGAGGTCGTGGGCGATCGTGTGCGAGAAGGCCTCGAGATAGGCGACGCTGGCTTGGAGCTGGGCGGTGCGCTCGGCGATCTCCTTCTCCAGATCCTCCACGCTCCGCCGCTTGAGGCGCACGAACTCGGTCACGTCCTCGCCGCGGTGGATGATGAAGGAGAGCTTCCCGTCGGCGTCCAGGATCGGAGTGAAGCGCGGCCTCCAGTAGCGCTCCTCGAAGCCCCCGCCCGCGGATTCAGGCCGTCGGATGTCGTACTTCAGGACGGGCACCGTCTCCTCCCGCCGCTCCCTCACGACCTCCTCCAAGGCGCGGCGGATGCGTTCGACCCCGCAGCCCCGGGGGTCGGCGGGGTTGTCCGGGAAGACGTCGAAGAGGTCCCGCCCGAGGATGTCCTCGCGCCGCGTCATCGTCGCGCGCAGGTAGGCGTCGCTCGCGGCGACGATCCGGTGGTCCGGAGTCAGGACCAGATAGAGGTCCGGCGCCCCCTCGAACAGGGCGCGGAAGTCGGTCTCCTTCAAAAGGGCGGTGGCCACGTCTCATTCTAGACAGGAGGCGGCCGCGCTGACGATATACGGCGTGTAACAGGTAGGGTGCGCGTTCTAGACGAACATCGCCACGAAGGCGTTGAGGCGGCGGGCGACGTCGAGCAGCAGGCCGTGGAGCTGGAGCGGCTCCGCGTAGACCTCGACGGGGCGGACCATGTCGACGGTCGCGATCGGGACGGTGAAGCAGAAGGTCGAGCCCGAGCCCTTCCAGGACTCGGCCCAGATGCGCCCGCCGTGGAGCTCGACCATCGCGCGCGCCAGGGTCAGGCCGAGGCCGGTGCCCTGCGCCTGGCGCGCCTGGGAGCCGGAGGCCTGCTCGAACATCCCGAAGATCTTCTCGAGCTCGTCGTGGGCGATGCCGCAGCCCGTGTCCTTGACCTTGAAGAGCAAGGTCCCGGCGTGCTCGTACTTGCCCTCGGCGACGGTGACCGTCACCGTGCCGCGGGCGGGCGTGAACTTGATCGCGTTGGAGATCAGGTTCATCAGGACCTGGACGACGCGGCGGCTCTCCGCCGCGCAGCGCGGCAGCAGCGGCGCGAAGTCCTTGTTGATCTTCACGCCCTTGGCGGTGGCCATGGCGCGAAGCGAGTCGGCGGCGTCGTCGACCATCGTCCGGGCGTCACAGGGTTCCTTGACGATCGCGAGCTTGCCGGCCGCGATCTTGCTGTAATCCATGATGTCGTTGACGAGACCTTCGAGACGCATCGTGTTGCGGATCGCCAAGGAAAGCATCTGCTTCTCGTCGGCCTGGAGCTTGGTCTCGATCTGCTCCGAGAGGATCTCGAGGCCGAGGCGGATGGAGGTCACCGGCGCGCGGAGCTCGTGGGCCAGATAGGCGGCCTGGACCTTCGAGTCGGGGCGGCGGAGGGCCGTGGGGACGTGGTTCTTGGCGGCGGGCTTCGCGGGCTCCAGTCCGGACTTCGGAGCCTCGCGGATCACCAGGTCTTCCCACTGCGGCTGTGTCGCGTCCATGGCTTAAATGTATCTTAAATCTGTTACAACGATATTACGCGTAAACTTACATCCGGGGATGCAACTTTTTGCCCCCCTCGATCGTATGGTAGGTAGAATGATCGAAATGGACTGGGACGCCCTCATCGACGCGACGGCGAATAAGGCCTATTGCTTCGCCATGGGCCTGTGCGGCAACGAGGAGGACGCCAAGGAGCTCGTCCAGGAGGCTTTCGCCAAGGCCATGGACCGCATCGGCACCCACGACCCGTCCATGCCCTTCGAGGCCTGGTTTTTGACCGTCTTGAAGCATCTTTACCTGGACGGGACGAAGCGCTACGAGAAGCGGCACGGTCAGTCGCTGGACCTGCCGATCGACGAGTCGGGGCTGACGGTGGCCGATGGGATCGCGGACATACGGGAGACGTCGCTTCTCGAACGCCTGGAGCGCGAGGAGAACGCGAAGCTGGTGCGCCGCGCGATGCGGGCTCTCACCCCGGACGCCCGGGCGGTCCTGATGATGATCGATCTGGAAGGGCTCGGCTACGAACAGGCGGCCGCGGCGATGGGCTGCCCGTTGAACACCCTGCGCTCGCGCATCGTGCGCGCGCGCACGGCGCTGAAGGAACGACTGCTGGCCCTGGAGGTCACCCTATGAATGAAGACGACGACGCCCGCCTGGCGAAAGCCGCGATGAAGTCCCTGCTCGTCCCGGCTCCGCAGAGCCTGAAGGACGAGCTCAAGCGCATGGCCCGCAGCCGGAAGCCGGCGCCATCGATCTGGGACGGCTTGAGGGAAGCCCTGTCCGGAGGAGCTTGGGCGTACGGGGCCGGAGCCGCGTTCGCCGCGGCCGGCGTGGGGATGCTGATCCTTCGGGCGGTCCCCGGGCGGGAGGCCCCGCCGGCGGTCGCGGAGCGTCCGGTCCAGAGGATCGAGAGCGCGGCCCCGCAGGCCCTGGCGGACCTGTGGTCGGACGACGACGGAGGCGACGATGACGAGATTTGATCTTGTCGTTGCGGTCCTCCTCGCCGCTCTCCCGCTTCAGGCCAAGCCCCGGCAGGCCCGGCCGGGAGCCGATGAGCTCCTGCTGAAGATGCTGTCGGGTCCGACGACGAGCTACGCGGGAGTGGAGCGGGTGCAGGTGTTCCTCGCCGGAGCGAAGCCTAAGGCGCTCAAGGTCCTGGTCTCCTCGCGAGCGGGCATGATCCGCCGCGAGACTCTTCCGCCGAAGAAGAAAGCCGCCCCCCTCGTTCAGGTCCACGTTCGCGAGGACGCCGTGCCGGCTCACGCCCGGCTGCGGGGCCTCTACGCGGTCACCGTGTCCACCGGGGGCGTCGTCGCCAAGCGCAGGACCTGGAAGCTGGAGCTCAGGCTGCGGTCCGGGATCCTGCGTCGGGCGCTGTGGGTGGACCGGGACAGCGGCCTGTTGATGAAGCGCGAGACGTACCGCGACGACGGGACCTTGCGCCGCCGGGAGCGGATCGTCAAGCTGTCCCTGCCCGCTCCGGTCGAGCCTTTGAAGGCCGCGGTCGAGACCGGGCCGTGGGCGCCCGACGGCTTCGTGTTCGCCGGCGAGAGCGGCGGGGCCCGGTGCTGGTCGAACGGCCTCGAGAGCTACGAGGTCCGGCTCATCGGCGGCAAGGCCGTCGTGACGGGCGATCTGGCCGAGGACGACGCCTCCCGGGTCGCCGAGACGGCGGGCCGGTGAGCGTCATGGACCAGGAGCATCCGCGGGCGAAGCTGGCGCGCCGGGGCCCCGAGGCGCTGACCGACGCCGAGCTGGTCTCCGTGATCCTGAGCGTGACCGCGCGCCGCGCCGAATCGATCGTGAAGGAAGGAGGCGGCCGTGGCCGGGAGGCCGCCCTCGAGGAGTACGCCAAGCGCCGCCGGGCCTTCGACCCGCGGCCGGTGGTCGACGGGGCGCGCGCCGCCGCGGGCCTCGTGCCCTCCGAGGCGCGCTGCGCCCGCAAGGAGCACTTCCTGGTCCTGTGCCTCAACGCCCGGCGCCAGCTCCTGCGCATCGAGACGGTCTCGGTGGGGACCCTGTCGGCGAGCCTCGTCCATCCGCGCGAGGTGTTCGCTCCCGCCATCTCGCACGGAGCGGCGGCCGTCGTCGCGGTCCACAACCATCCCTCCGGCGATCCGTCGCCTTCCGCCGAGGACCGGGAGGCGACGCGCCGCCTGCAGCGCGCCGGGGAGCTGCTCGGCATACCGCTGGCCGACCACGTGATCGTGTCCGAGTCTTCTTTCTTCAGTTTCCGGGAAAGCGGCCTTCTGTGACTGTTTCCGGAAACAGTTAGAATCAATCATGCTCCCGGTCCTGCTGCTCTTCCTCATCCCCGTCGGCGGCGGCATACCCGCCGGCGTGCTCCTCGCGCGCCAGACCGGCCTGGCGTGGCCGGTCACCGCGGGGCTGTACTTCGCGTCGGACCTGATCCTGGCCGTCGCCTTCGAGCCCGTCCTGCGCCTCCTCGCGGCGGTCGCCCGGAGGATCGACTTCCTGGCCCGCGCGGGCGCGGCGATGAAGGCCGCGATGGACCGCGCGGCGGCCCATTACGGCGGCAAAGGCGCCGGGCCGTTCGCCTTGATCCTCGTCGCCTTCGGCGTCGACCCGATGACGGGGCGCGCGGCGGCCATGGCCGCCGGGCACGGCTTCGTGGCGGGCTGGGCGATCGCGATCGCGGGCGACATGATGTACTACGCCGTGATCGCGTATTCGACCCTGCGCCTGAACGCCTACTTCAAGGACCCGAACACGACGATGCTCATCGTCCTCGGCGCGATGATCGTCGTTCCCGTATTGGTCCGCCGCCTGAAAGTGGCATACTCTGAAAAGCGATGAACCCCCTCCGGATCGCCGCCCTCGCCGCCACCGCTCTCCTCGCGGGCTGCGACACCTATCACTACCTCTCGGGCACGCTCCAGGAGGACGCGCGGCGCCCGGTGCAGGCCGTGAAGCAGTACGAGAAGTTCCTGGCCTCGCGCCCGAAGGACCCGCGCGCGTGCGAGGTGCGCCTGCGCGCGGCGGAACTGTACCGGACCGTGTTCGGCCGCTGCGGCGAGGCTCGCGCCCATTACGAGGCCGCCGCCCGCGATTTCCCGAAGCTGACCGCCTGTCTCGAGCGCGCCAAGACCGGCCTCCTGCGCTGCCCCGACTATTTCCCCACCGACGCCGGCCGGACCTGGGTGTACGTGGACAGCGCCAGCCGCGGTCAGGCGATGCGCCTCGAGTGGGAGGCGCGGGCGTCCTCCGGCTCGGTCGGCTCCATCTCGTCGGCGCTGTACGCCGGCGACAAGCGCATCCTGACGAAGACCGAGTATTACCAGAAGGCCGACTGGGCGGTCTGGCGCGTGGACAAGGACGGCCGCGAGGCGATCCTGCGCTATCCGTACAACGAGGCGCAGTCCTGGAGCGCCAAGCGCGGCAAGTCGAAGGTCGAGTACCTCGTCGTCTCCGCCTCGACCACGGTCACTGCCGCCGCCGGGACCTTCAGCGGCTGCCTCAAGATCCGGGAGAAGGACAGCGCCTTCAAGGGCTCCTGGCGCTACGACTACTACTGCCCGGGCGTCGGCCGGGTGAAGACGACGATCGGCGGCCCCGGCTTCGAGAACCCGAACACCGAACTCAGCCGCTTCGACGGGGATTTGGTAAAATAGCGGCCTGCTTATGAAAGATAGTCGGACGGCGCGGAGCGCCGCATGAACCTCCCCCGCCCCCTGTCCCACTCGTCGATCACGCTCTACAACGAGTGCCCGCAGAAGTACAAGTTCAAGTACGTCGACAAGATCCCGGAGAAGCCCAAGCACTTCTTCTCTTATGGACAAAGCGTCCATCTGGCGCTCGAGTACTTCTACGGCCCGAAGGAGGCCAAGGCCCCGAGCCTCGAGGACCTGCTGAAGCACTTCCGCGAGATCTGGGTGAACACCGGCTATCGCGACGAGAACCACGAGGCGGAGCTGTTCGAGGAAGGCCGCCAGCTCCTCGCCCGTTTTCACGACAAGCACGCGAAGTCGTTCCACGTCCCGTTCTCGGTCGAGTACAACTTTAATTTTGAATACGAGGGCGTGCCCCTGACCGGCAAGGTCGACCGCATCGACAAGCTCCCGGACGGGCGCCTGTCGATCCTCGATTATAAGACCGGCAAGAAGCTCGCCGCCGGGCGTCTGGACATCGACGCCCAGCTCACCATGTACCAGTTCGCCTGCGAGAGCCAGCTCGGCGCCGAAGTCGGCGAGCTCATTTTTTATCATCTCCCCACTCTCAAAGAACACCGCACCGTGCGCCGCGGCGCCCCGCTGGTCAAGGAGCTGACCAAACGCATCGTGGACACCGCCGAGGGCATCACGAAGGAGCGCTTCGACCCGAAGCCGACCGAGAACGCCTGCCGCTGGTGCGACTACAAGCCGTTGTGCCCGATCTACAAGGACCAGTACGCGGGCATGCCCGCCGTCGCCGCGAAGCCCTCCGGCGAGCCGGAGCTGGCCGCGCTCGTCGACAAGTACGGCGACGCCCTGGCCAAGGTCGAGGCGGCCAAGGCCGAGGCCGCCGCCGCCGCCAAGGAGCTGGCCGCCGCGCTCAAGAAGAAGAACTACGTCCGCGCCTTCGGCGAGCGCTTCGAGGTCGCCTCCTCCCCTGTCCTGAGGTGGGAGTTCCAGGACAAGAAGAAGGTCCTCGAGATGCTGAAGACGGCGGGCCTGTACGAGAAGGTCCTCGCGCCCTCGGCGCCCCTCGTCAACAAGCTCCTCGAGGACAAGGCCGTGGACGCGGACCTGCGCTCGCGCCTGGCCGAGCTCGGCGAGCGCGTCGAATCGACGGATCTCAAGCTTAAGGGCCTGTGAGGCGAGGGACTCGCACCGGTGCGAGTCGATCAGCTATCCTTGAGGATAGTTACTCCGCCAACCGGGAGACCGTGACATGAAGACCCGCGACCTTCTCCTCGCTCTGGACCAGGGCTCCTCTTCCTCGCGCGCCGTGCTCTTCGACCTGAAGGGCAGGATCGTCTCCCTCGCGCAGCGCCCCGTGCGCACGAAACGGCCGAAGGCCGGCTGGGTCGAGCACGACCCTCTCGAGCTCGCCAAGACCTTGGAATCGGCCCTCGACGCGGTCCTCTCCAGGCTCGGCCCCAAGGACCGCGTGCTCGCCGCCGGCCTCGCGGTTCAGCGCTCGACCGTCGTTTTCTGCGAGAAAGGGAGCTTCAAGCCCGCCGCGTCCGCCCCATCCTGGATGGACGGCCGCGCCGCGGAGTTCGTCGCGCCGCTCCAGGAGCGCCAAGGCGAGGTGCACGGCCTGTCCGGTTTGTACGCGACTCCTTATTATTCCGCCCCCAAGATCCGCTGGTTCCTCGACCGCGCCCCCAAGGTCCGTGCGCTGGCCGACGCGGGCCGCCTGCTGTGCGCGCCGGTCTCCACCTTCATCGCCGCCCGCCTGACGAAGGGCGCGGTCGTCGCGGCCGACCCCACCTGCGCCCAGCGCATGCTCCTGATGAACCTGGACACGGCGGCCTGGGACCCGGCCCTTCTCGCCTTGTTCGGCCTGTCGGCCGAGCTGCTCCCCTCCATCCGCTCGTCGGCGGGGGACTGGGGCGTCATCGAGCGCAAAGGCCGCAAGATACCGCTGCTGGCCGCGGTCGGCGACCAGCAGTCGGCCGCGATCGGCCTCGGCGCGGCCAACGAGGGCGACGCGGTGGCCAACTACGGCACCGGCGCCTTCCTCTTGCGCCACACCGGCCCGCGCCCCGAGCGCGCGCCCGGCCTGCTCGCCTCGGCGGCGGCCACCGTCGGCGGCCTGCGCGGCTACTATCTCGAGGGCACCGTCCACGCGGCCGGCACCTCGTTCGAGTGGCTCAAGGACAACCTGGGGCTGATGAAGGACGCCAAGGCCGTCGACGAGGCCTTTAAAAAATCAAAGCGGCGCGTGCTGATGCTGCCCGCGATCGGCGGGCTCGGCGCGCCTAGATGGGACTACAAGACCAAGACGGCTTTCTTCGGACTCGACTCGCAGACGACCAAGCATGACCTCGTCCGCGCCACCGCGGAAGGGCTGTGCATGCTCCTCGCCGACGCGGCCGCGGTGATGACGGCCTCCGGCTCGCCGGTGACCCGCGCGCGCGTCGCCGGCGGCCTGTCGCGCGCGGACGCGATGATGAGCTTCCAGGCCGACGCGCTGGGCGCGACACTCGAGCGCCGCAAGGAGGTCGAGGCGACGGCCCTCGGGGCCGCGATCCTCGCCGCGAAGGCGGCGGGCCTGCCCGACCCCGAGCGCATGGCCGACGCGCGCGTGGAGAAGACGTTCGCGCCGAAGTCCGAGGAGGGCGCGCGCGCCAAGCGCCGCGCGGAGTGGACGAGCTTCGTCGAGTCGACCCAGCGCCTCAGCCGCGAAGTCGTGCTATAAGGCCCTGAAAAAACCGGGCCTTAAGGCCCAATTTCCTTCGCCGCGAATTTATGGGCGTGCTAGAATAATCGTCATGAACCGCCGATCCCTCCCCCTCGTCGCCGTGCTCCTCGCCGTAGCCGGATGCGATTTCAAAGAAACGCGTTCCGGACAGATCGTGCTGACCGCCGGCGCCGCCGGCATCCCCCTGAACGGCAAGGCCGGGCCCGCGACGCTCGTCGCCGGCTCCGCCGAGATCACGTTCAAGAAGGGCTCCTCCGACAAGTCGATCGCGATCCGCGTCAAGCAGAGCGGCCGCCCCGACGTCGAGCTCGAGGCCGCCGTGGCCGGCGACTACCGGACCGGGAACTTCACGCTGAAGGGCTCCGAGATCGGCCAGCCCGTGGACATGGCCAGCGCCCGCTCCTACGCGATCACCGGCCCCAGCCAGCGCTGGTCGAACTGGGAAGACCAGGGCAGCCAGACCTGCATGGTCGAGACGACCTTCGACCCCTGCGACGAGAACTGGAGCGTGGGCTTCCGCTCCGCCGCCGGCGCCGAGCTCGGCTCCTTCTCGTCGCGCTACGCGACGCGCTGCAACGAGCGCCGCTACACCTCGTGGTGCCGCCCCAACCACCGCGAGCCGCGCATCCCGGACTTCCCGCGCGGCCGCGACCGCCGCGTGATCCTGGAGAAGGCCGCCGCGGTCGATCCCTCGACCCTCAAGTTCGACTAGCCGACGGGCCTTACTGAAAAGAAGGCCGGCGCCGCTTCAAGCGGCGCCGGCCTTCGTCTTTATCGGGCCGCGCGGACTACGGACTCATCCCCATCGTTCACATCGGGACTGTCGTCAACGACAGTCGCGCCGTCGGGTCAACGGCGCAGATGCGAGATCAAGCGCTCGTAGTTGAGGCCGGCGAAGCTGCCCAGCTCGAAGTCGGCGCCGGACATGTCCTGGCCCTCGTTGTGCTCGGTGCGGAAGGCGGCGACCTTCATGCCGGCGCGCTTGGCGGCGAGCAGGCCGATGGAGGAGTCCTCGATGGCGAGGCACTCTCCCGGAGGCAGGTCGAGGCGGGCGGCCGCCTCGAGGTAGATGTCGGGGAGCGGCTTGGTCTTCCCCCCCACGTCGTCGGCCGAGACGATGGCGTCGAGCAGCGGCGTCAGCTCGAAGCGCTCGACGACGATCTTGATCCAGCGCTCCGGGGAGGACGAGGCGATCGCCGTGCGCACGCCCTTGTGCTTCAGGTGCCGCGCCAGCTCGAGGAAGCCCTCGGAGCAGTCCACGCGGTCCCGGTAGACCTTCGTCGCGGAGACGTCGCAGTGGGCCAGGAACTCGACCTTGCCCATCGAGAAGTCGTATTCCTTGACGAGGAAGCGGTGCAGGTCCTCGACGCCGAGGCCGGTGATGCGGTCATTGTCGGCCGCCTTCCAGCCGGACACCGTCTCCCGGAAGAACTCCGCCTCGACGGCCTTCCACTGCGCCTCGGAGTCGACGATGACGCCGTCCATGTCGAAGATGACGGCTTTCATCTACGCCTCCGACGCCTCGAGCTGCTGGTAGCGGGTCAAGGTGGCGTAGACGCCGTTCTTGGCCATCAGCTCGCCGTGGCTCCCCATCTCCTCGATGCGCCCGTGGCGCATGACGACGATGCGGTCGGCCTTCTGCACGGTGGACAGGCGGTGGGCGATCATGACGACGGTGCGGCCGGGATAGAGGCGCTCCATGGCGTTCTGCACGGAGCGCTCGCTGCCCGCGTCGAGGTTCGAGGTCGCCTCGTCGAGGATGAGCAGCTTCGGGTCCTTGAGGACGGC
Organism: Elusimicrobiota bacterium; assembly: GCA_016182905.1. NCBI lineage: Bacteria > Pseudomonadati > Elusimicrobiota > Elusimicrobiota bacterium. The sequence goes on along the minus strand of JACPFR010000018.1, from coordinate 71,134 downwards.
GCGGGCGATGGCCAGGCGCTGGCGCTGGCCGCCGGAGAGACGCGCGCCGCGGTCCCCGAGCGGCGTGTCGAGGCCCTGCTTCATCGCGCCGACGAACTCGGAGGCGTCGGCCACGGCGAGGGCCTTCTCCACGTCGGCGCGGCTGGCGCCCTCGCGGCCGATGGCGACGTTGCCGAACACGGTGTCGTTGAAGAGGATCGTCTCCTGGGAGACGAGGCCCAGCCGCGCGCGCAGTTCGTGAGAGGACATGTCTTTGAGGTCGATGCCGTCGATGAGGATGCGACCTTCGGTCGGATCGAACAGACGCAGGAGCAGATGAACGAACGTCGTTTTTCCGGAACCCGACGGACCGGCCAACGCGACGACCTCGCCCGGTTTGATCGTGAGGGAAACGTCTTTCAGCGCCCAGAGCTCGCGGGACGGATATTTGAAGGACACGTTCTCGAACACCACGCCTTGCGTGAGCGCGGGGAAAGGCAGCGGATGGCGCGGCTCGACGACGGACGGACTCTCGTCCAAGATCGAGAAGATGCGCTCCGCGGCGGCCAGGCCGAGCTGGAGGGTCGAGTTCATCTGGGCGAGGTTCTTGATCGGTCCGTAAGCCATGAAGAATGAGCCGATGAAGACCGCGAACTGCGACGCGGTCATGCGGCCCGCGCCGATGGCGGAGCCGCCGAGCCAGACGATGGCGGCCATGATGAGCGAGCCGAGGAACTCCATCAGCGGCCCCGACAGCGCGGTCGCTCTGAAGTAGCGCATCATCTGGTGGAAGAACTCGTCGTTCTCCACGCGGAACTTCGCGATCGAGCCCTTCTCGTAGTTGAACGACTTCACGACGAGCATGCCCTGCAGGCTCTCCTGGAAGCGGTGGTAGATCTCCCCCATCACCTCCTGGCCGCGGCGCCCGGAGGAGCGCAGCTTGCGGCCCAGCACGCCCAGCACGCCGCCCGCGACCGGGATGACGATCAAGGCGACCAGCGCGAACTTCGGGTTGGTCGTGATCATGATGATCAGGACGAAGACGATGGTCAGGGAGTCCCGGATCGCGTACAGCGGGACGAACTGCAGCGCCGACTGCAGGGCGGTCATGTCGTTGGTGAGCTTCGCCAGGACCTCGCCCGCCTTGGATTTCCAGAAGAAGTCCATCGGGAGGGCGTGCAGGTGCGTGAACAGGTCCTCGCGGATCTCCTGGGTGATCCTCTGCCCGAGCCAGCTCATCAGGTAGCTCTGCGTGTATTGGAATATGAGCTTGAGGAAGAAGATCGCCGGGATCATCAGCGCGACCCGCTTGAGCTTCACCGGGTCGGAGTCGATGAACAGGCTGTTCGTGATGGGCCCGAGGACCCGCACGAGGGTGCCGTTGAGCGCGGCCATGCCGACCATGACGACGACGGCCTGGAGCAGGCGGACGCGGTGCGGCCTGACGTAGGTCAGGAGGCGGTCGAGCGACCTCCTGTCCGCGCTCACTTCGCGGCGACCGCCGACAATTTGGGCAGGGCCGCCGTCATCGACGCCAGAGCGGTCTCGATGTTGGCGACCGAGTTGGCGTAGGAGAAGCGCAGGTAGCCCTCGCCCATGGCGCCGAACGAGGTGCCGGGAAGACACGCGACCCCCGCCTCGGCCAGCAGGGCGTCGGCCAGGGCCTTGGACTTGAGCCCCGTGCCCTTGATGCTCGGGAAGACGTAGAACGCCGCCTTCGGCGTCTTGCAGGTGACGCCCGGCAGCGCGTTCAGGCCCTTCACGATCACGTCGCGGCGGCGCTTGAACTCGGCGACCATCGCGGTCACGGAGTCCTGCGGGCCGGTCAGGGCCTCGATCGCGGCGTACTGGGAGAACGCGGGGACGCAGGAGTGGTCGTTGGTCGACAATTTGGCGATCGCGTCGATCAGCCACTTGGGACCGACGCCGTAGCCCAGGCGCCAGCCGGTCATCGCCCAGGTCTTGGAGAAGCCGTCGAGGAGGATGGTGCGCTCCTTCATGCCCGGGTAGGCGAGCAAGGACAGATGCTTCCCCTCGTACACGATGCGGGAGTAGATCTCGTCGGCGAGCAGCATCGCGTCGGGGAACTTGGCCAGCGCCTTCGCCACGCGGTCCATCGTCTCCCGGCTCATCACGCCGCCGGTCGGGTTGGCGGGCGAGTTGAGGATGACGAGCTTGGTCTTGGGCGTGAGGAGCCTCTCGAACTCCTCGGCGTCGAAGTCCCAGTCGAGCTCCTCCCGGATGGGCAGGGGCACGGGCTTGCCGCCGGCGTAGTTGATCATCGACTCGTAGATCGGGAAGCCGGGGTTGGGGTAGATGACCTCGTCGCCGGGCTCGACCAAGGCGAGGATGGTGAAGAAGATGATCGGCTTGCCGCCGGGGACGATGACCGTCTCCTCGGCCGCGTAGGAGACGCCGCGGGACTTGCTCACGTACTCCGCGATGGCCTTGCGCGTGTCGGGCAGGCCGGCGGAAGGGCCGTAGTGCGTGTGGCCCGCGTCGAGGGCCTTCTTGGCCGCCTCACGGATGTTGACGGGAGTGTCGAAGTCGGGCTCGCCGATCTCGAGGTGCACGATCTTGCGGCCCTGGGCCTCGAGCGCGCGAGCGCGGGCGAGGACTTCGAAGGCGGTCTCGGTTCCGAGGCGGGAAAAGCTTTTAGCGAGTCTCATAGCGGGATATTAACCTTTTTTCGCCGTTTTTATTCACGCCGCCCGTCCTAAAATACGGCGTTGGTCGGAATCGGCCAGGACCATGAAGCGGCCGTCGGCGTAGGCGTAGACGACGTGGTCGGCGTCGCTGAGCGTGCCCTCGAGGAGCACGAGGCGGTGGCGCTCCCGGATCAGGCGCGTCTCGACGAGCATGGTCGCCCCCACGGGCACGCCCTTGCGGAACTCGGTGGTCAGGCGCGCGGTCATGACCGGGCGTCCGGCGAGCCAGGCCGCGGCGCCCAGGGCCTCGTCGAGGGCCGTCAGCAGCGCCCCGCCGTGCACGAGCCCCGGCGCGCCCTCGGACAGGCTTCCGAACCGGGCGGTCGCCACCAAAGACCCGTCCTCGCGGCGGTAGTACTTGAGGACGATGCGGCCTTCCGTGCCGGTCATGCCCGCGAAGGCCCCCCTCGCCGCGGCGAACGGGAACGGCTGGACTTCCTCCCAGCCGGGGAGGGGCCAGGGCGAGGCTTGGGTCTCTGTCATTCCGGCATTTTAGGAAATTTGACGGCCGCCGGGTCGCCGTTGAGCGCGTTCATGAAGGCGACGAGGTCCTTCTTCTCCTGCGCGGTGAGGCCGAGGGGCTTCATGCGCCCGTCGAGATGCGGGTTCGCCGCGCCTCCGCGGTCGTAGTAATCGACCACCGCCTCCAAGGTCGCCTCGGAGCCGTCGTGCATGTAGGGCGCGGTGTGTCCGAGGTTGCGCAAAGTCGGGGTCTTGAAGGCGCCGGTGTGGTTCGGGTCCTTGGTCCGGGCGAAGCGGCCGGGGTTCGGCTCCTTGACCGTCATGCCGACTCCGATGTTGTGGAAGTCGGAGTCGGAGAAGTTGAAGCCGTCGTGGCAGATCGCGCAGTTGGCCTTGCCGTTGAACACGCGGTGGCCGCGGACGGCGGACTCGCTCATCGCCTTCTCGTCGCCCGCCTGCCACCGGTCGTAGGGCGCGTCGCCGGTCAGCACGGTGCGCTCGAAGGTGGCGATGGCCTTGGCCACGCGGTCGATGTCGATGCCCTCGTCGCCGAACGCCTTCTTGAACAGCGGCGCGTAGCCCTTGATCGTCTTGAGGAGGGCGACGGCCTCCTCGTGCGTGAAGCCCATCTCGAGCGGGTTCTGGATGGGGCCCTTGGCCTGCTCCTCGAGGCTCGGGGCGCGGCCGTCCCAGAACTGGAACTCCATGTAGGCGGAGTTGAGCACTGTCGGCGCGGACACGCCGCCCTTCTGCCCCTTGATGCCCGTGGACACCGGCGACTGGTCGGTCCAGCCCTTCTCCGGGGCGTGGCAGGTCGCGCAGGAGACGGTGCCGTCGCGCGACAGGCGCTTGTCGAAGTAGAGCCTCTTGCCGAGGTCGACCTTGGCGTCGGTGACCGGGTTGTCCGCGGGGACGTCGGGCGCCTTCAGGCCGAGCGGGACCTTGTACGGGTATTCGGGGCCGTCGAAATCCCCGGCGTGGGCGGCGGTCGCGGCGGGCGACGCGGAAGCGGCGAGCAGGACGGCGGCGAGCAGGCGGATCATGGGGCCCCCTATTGGATAATAATTATCAACGGATTAATTATATCCCTAATTCGCGGGGACGTCAAGCCCCGACGCCGCGGGGACTCGCGGCCGGGAGGCTGACGAGCAGCTCGCAGTTGCGTCCCGCGCCGAAGGCGCGCACGTCGCCTCCGTACGCGGCCAGGACGCGCCGCTGGGCGGCCAGGGGCGGAGGAGTGCTCTCCTCCGGGGCCGCGAAGCGCAGGCGGGCGCGGACCTCGTGCTCCTCGGACTGGACGACGACCGATAGGCGGGAGCCGCGCTTGGCGCGGGTGCAGACGATGGTGACGAGCTCGAGCAGGGCCTGCTGGACGTGCGGCGCGCTCCCGCGCGCGGCCGGCAACTCCGGCTCGATGCGCGTCTCGAGGGCGATCTTCCGGTCGTTGATGGTGTGGGCCACGAGACTGAGGACCTGCTCGGTCATGCGGTCCAGGCGGCACTCGGAGACGTCCTCCCCCGGGCGGCGGCGAAGGACGTCGGCGGTCAGCCGGCCGAGCGCGCGCGCGGCCGATTCGATCCGTTCGGCGTCTTCCGCCAGCGGCGAGGCTTCCCCGAGCTCCCGGCGCAGGACCTCAGCGCTGCCGAGGATCACGGCGAGCCGGGCGTGCACGTCGTAGAGGATCCCCTCCATGAACCCGGACCGCCCGGGGCCGTCGAGGCGCGCGCGCTCGCCGCGGTCGACGTCGGCCGACAGGCGGTCGAGGTCGGCGCGGGCCAGATCCAGCGCCTCGCGCGCGCTGCGTTCGCGCTGCGCGAAGCGCGAGGTCACCCCCGCGGACATGACGAGCACGATCACCTTGATGGCCAGCTCGGCGGCGGTCAGGGCGGCGGCCTCGCCGTCCGCCGGGGTGAGATGCAGGGCGCCGAGGAAAGCGCAGGAGAAGGCCGCGGCCATGACGACGTGGCGCGCCTGGAGATAGAGGCAGGCCGTGAAGATGGGCAGGAGGTACATCGGCCAGAAGCCCGAGTCCTCTCCGCCCGAGCTGGCGAGGACCGCGGTCACGAGCACCGTGTTGACCGCCATCGAGACCATCGGGACGAACCAGACCTCGCCGCGCCGGCGCAGGGCGAGCTGATAGGCGAGGTTGAAGGCCAGCAGCCCCGCGAACGCCCAGAGGATCCCGGGCGAGGAGAAGTGGGGGTTGTCGCGGCTCAGGACGGCCACCGCGCCCATGCAGATCGAGAAGGCGATCTCCTGGAACTTGAACGCGGAGTGCGCGGCCGCCTCGTTCCTTACGACCTCAGTTTAGCCCCGCCCCGCCCCCCTGTCAATGGGCGAGCCGACGGTGTCAATTCCCTCCGAATTTGGTTGAATAAAGCCAGCCGCTCGACGAGCCCCGGAGGACGAATGAGCACCGCCATTTTGCCCGAAGTTCACCCCCTTCTGAAGGAATTCCTGTCGCGCAAGGTCCACAAGCTCCTGATCGACGGCCTGCCCGCCGACGCGGCGTCCGGCAAGACCTTCGCGACCCTGAACCCGGCGACCGGCGAGGCCCTCGGGATCGTCGCCGAGGCCGATTCCGCCGACATCGACCGCGCCGTCTCCGCCGCGCGCAAGGCCCTGGACGGATCTTGGTCCAGATTCTCTCCCGCGGAGCGGGAGAAGATCCTGCACAAGGCCGCCGACCTGCTCGAGGCCCGCGCCGAGGCCTTCGCCCAGCTCGAGTCGCTCGACAACGGCAAGCCGATCCGCGAGGCGAAGAACGGCGACCTGCCTTTGGCCGTCGGCCTCCTGCGCTACTTCGGCGGCTGGCCCACGAAGATCCACGGGGAGACGACCCCGGTCTCCGTGCCCTATTTCCCGGGAGCGAAGTTCCTCCACTATACCGTGCGCGAGCCCGTCGGCGTGGTCGGGGCCATCATACCTTGGAACTTCCCCCTCTTGATGGCCGTCGAGCGCCTCGCCCCGGCCCTGGCCTGCGGCAACGCCGTCGTCCTGAAGCCGGCCGAGCAGACGCCGCTCTCCGCTCTTTGGCTAGGAGAACTGCTCCTGGAGGCCGGAGTCCCCGCGGGCGTCGTGAACGTCGTGCCGGGCTTCGGCCCCACGGCCGGCGCGGCGATCGCCCGGCACATGGGCATCGACAAGGTGACCTTCACGGGCTCCACCGAGGTCGGCCGCGAGGTCGTGAAGGCCTCGGCCGGCAACATGAAGCGCATCTCGATGGAGCTGGGCGGCAAGTCCCCCAACATCGTGTTCGCCGACGCCGACCTCGAGGCCGCGGCGAAGGGCATCTTCATGGGCATCTTCTACAACCAGGGCCAGTGCTGCTCCGCCGGCTCCCGCGTCTTCATCGAGCGCCCCGCCTACGACAAGATGGTCGCGGCACTCGCCGAGCGGGCCAAGACCGTCAAGCAGGGCAACCCTCTCGACCCCAAGACGCACATGGGGCCCTTGGTCTCGGCCGAGCAGCGCGACCGGGTCCTCTCCTACATCGAGTCGGGCAAGAAGGAAGGCGCGCAGCTGCTCGCGGGCGGCGCGGCCGCCTCGGGCCCCGGCTACTTCGTCCAGCCGACGGTGTTCGGCGGCGTCAAGGACGAGATGAAGATCTCCCGCGAGGAGATCTTCGGGCCGGTCGTGTCCGTCATGCCTTTCGACGGCCTCGACGAGGTCATGGCGCGCGCCAACTCGAGCGACTACGGCCTCGTCGCCGCCGTGTGGACCAAGGACGTCAAGAAGGCCCATCAGGCCGCCGCCAAGCTCAAGGCCGGCACGGTCTGGATCAACTGCTACCACTTCGTGGACGCGGCGGCGCCGTGGGGCGGCGTCAAGCAATCCGGTTACGGACGAGAGAAAGGCCAGTACGCCCTCGAGAACTACACGTCGCTGAAGTCGGTCTGGGTGGACCTCAACTAAGATGGCTCAGACCGCCGCCGCCGAGGTGTTGGTCGAGGTCGAAGGAAAGATCGGCGTCGTCTCGATCAATCGTCCGTCGGCGTTGAATGCTCTGTCGATCTCCGTCATGGACGCCGTTTCCGAGGCCTTGGGCGGATTCGACCGAGATCCGAGCATCCACGCCATGGTCCTCGCGGGTCTTCCGAAGGCGTTCGCCGCCGGCGCCGACATCGCCGAGATGAAGGATATCACCGGCGGCGCAGCCGCCGAAAAGCAGCTCGCTCGCCACCTGTCGAATTGGGACCGGATCGGGAACCTGAAAAAGCCGGTCGTCGCCGCCGTTTCGGGTTTCGCCTTGGGCGGCGGATGCGAATTGGCGATGGCCTGCGACATGATCGTCGCTTCCGAAACCGCCGTCTTCGGCCAGCCGGAGGTATTAATAGGCGTTATGCCCGGCGCCGGAGGCACTCAGAGATTGACCAAAGCCGTCGGCAAGGCTTTATCCATGGAGATGAACCTCACGGGCCGAAAACTGACGGCGCGCGAGGCCCTGTCATTGGGTTTGGTGAATCGAGTCGTGCCGGTGGAATCGTTTTTAAGCGAAGCTAAAAAGTTGGCCCACACCATCGCCGCTCAACCGCCGCTCGCCGTGCAGGCGGCGAAAGCTTCAGTCCGTGAATCGTTAGATTCGCGGTTGTCGGAAGGTCTGTCATTCGAGCGCCAGTCGTTTTACCGTTTGTTCGACACGCAGGACCAGAAAGAGGGCATGAAGGCCTTCGCGGAAAAACGAAAGCCCGTTTGGAGCGGCAAATGAGCATGGATCTCCTCAACGAGCTCAAAGACGGCGTCCTCACTCTCACCCTGAATCGCCCCGAAGTCCTGAACGCATTGACCCTGGACATGATGAAGGGCATCCGCGAAGCGCTCAAAAAAGCGTCCTCGGACAAGTCCGTCAAGGCCGTCATTCTCACCGCGAGCGGCCGCGCCTTCTGCGCCGGCGCCGACCTCGGCGACCTCAAGAAGCGGCAGTCCGTCAAGTCGTTCTCCCTCGGCGACGAGCTCCGCGACCACTTCAATCCGTTGGTCGCTCAGATCCGGCGTCTGGAGAAGCCCGTCATCGGCGCGATCAACGGCCTCGCCGCGGGCGCCGGCGCCAGCATAATCCTGGCGACCGATATAAAGGTGTGCGCTGAGAAGGCCACCTTCTTGAACGCCTTCGTCCGCGTCGGACTGGTCCCCGACTCCGGCATGACCTACTCTCTGCCCCGCTTCCTCGGCTACTCGAAGGCCCTCGAGCACATGTGGCTCGCCAAGCCCGTCACCGCCGAGCAGGCCCTCGCCTGCGGCCTCGTCAACAAGGTCGTGCCCGCCGAGTTCGTCCTCGTCGAGGCCCAGATGCTCGCCGCCGAGCTCGTGAAGATGCCCCCGCTGGCGCTCGCGCTCACCAAGCGGGCGGTCAACCGCTCCGCCGAGTCCCCGTCGCTCGACGAGCAGATGGAGTACGAGGCCCAGCTGCAGGAGGTCCTCGGAAAGACGTCCGATCACGCCGAAGGCGTCACGGCCTTCCTCGAGAAGCGCCCCGCGCAGTTCAAAGGAGAATGAGATGACCCTCGAACCGAACCGCATCCGCGAAGAGAAGCTCCTCGCCAAGATCGCCAAGGGCCAGAAGATCACCGAGCTGTCCGAGATGAGCGACGACTACCGCGAGCACCTCACGAACCTGATGTCGATGCAGGCCGACTCCGAGCTGGCCGGCGCGTTCGGCTACGTGCCGTGGATCCAGAAGTCCCCCGACATCAAGGAGACCCTGCAGGTCGCGCAGATCGTCAAGGACGAGGTGCGCCACGCGCGCGTGATGTACCGCCTGCTCGAGGGCATGGGCGTGGACGTCGACGAGTACTACAAGACCCACAACTTCAACCTGCGCGTCGACGCCGACGACATCGGCACCTTGCGCGCCGCCGACGACAAGCGCGTCAACATCTTCTACTACCCGATCGAGACCTGGTACGACTTCATCATGTTCAACTTCTGCATGGACCGCGGCGCGGGGCATCAGCTCGAGGACTCCCTCGACTGCTCCTACAAGCCCTGGTGCGACGGCATGGAGGGCATCTTCAAGGAGGAGGAGATGCACATGGCGCACGGCGACCAGTGGGCGAAGAGGCTGTCCGAGGACCCGAAGACGCACGACGACCTCCAGAAGGCGTTCGACAAGGGGTACCCGCGCACGATGAACATCTTCGGCCGCGCCAACTCGCCGAAGAACGCGCTCTACCGCAAGTACGGCCTGAAGAAGCGCGACAACGACGAGGTCCGGCAGGCCTTCGCCGCCGACATCAAGGACAAGGCCGCGAAGTTCGGCTTGAAGGTCCCGGCGTGGACGCCGGTCGCGGCCAAGATGTCCGAAGAGCCTTTCATCCCCGGATAGACGTGGGGCGCTTGATAGACGAGGTCCGCGACCGCGCGCTGACGCGACCCTGGCTGGTCGTTCCACCCTTGCTGGGACTGCTCGGCCAGAACCTCCTGTCCTTGCTCTCCCCCGGCCTGCCCGGCTCCGTCATGCTGGGCGTCCTGCTCGGAGCGCTGATGACGGTCGTGGTGACGACGTTCTTCGCCGAGCTGTGGCTCGGCGACGGGCGGAGCGTGGATCCGCGGCGCCTCGTCGAGACCGGGACCTTGTTCATCATCCCCTACCCGCTGCTGTTCGTGTTCGGCCTGTTGACGACGCCGCTGGCCTACTGGCTCCTCCACGCGGGCCTCTCCCAGGGCGTTTCCATGGCCGGCCTCTACCTCATCCTCGCCTTGGGCAAGCTGGCGGCCTTCGGCCTCGGCGCCGTCTCCTCGATCGCCGCCGCCCGCCGCCGCGAGTCGTCCGGCGCGCTCGGCGCCCTGCTGCTCGGCTTCCGCACCTTGCGGGCGAACGCCGGCTTCTTCTTCGTCCTCCTCGCCGGGTTCTGGGCGTTCCAGGAGGGCTGCGTGATCCTCACGCGCGCCTTGGCCCCGGGCCTGCTCGACCGCTTCTTCACCACGGTGATCCCGCTCTTCGCCTGCGTCGCCTTCCCGATCGAGGCCTGGCGCTCGGGCCGCCTGAAACAGGCATGAGGGCGGCGGCCGCCGTTTTCGGGACGGCGCTGGCGGCCCGCCTCGCGTTCTGGCGGCTCCAGGGGACGCTCCCGCTCGTCGGCGACGCGCTGGAGTACGACGCCTTCGCGCGCAATCTCGTCGAGACCGGGCGCTACCTCGGCCCGAACGGCGAGGCCGCCTCCCGCATGCCGGGCTACCCGCTCTTCCTCGCCGGGCTGCGCGTCCTCTTCGGCGCCTCGCCCGAGGCGGTCATCGCCGCCCAGTGCCTCCTCGGGGCTTTGACCTGCGTGATCCTGCTCGATCTCGCCCGGCGCTTCGTCCCTGAGAAGTGGGCGGTCGCCTGCGGCGCCGTCGCGGCCCTCTACTACGATCTGATCGTCCCCGCCGCCGCCCCCCTCAGCGAGTGCCTGTACAGCTTCTTCCTCGTGCTGTCCGTCTGGGGACTCTACCACCCGTCCTGGAAGCCCTTGCGCCGCGCCGTGTGCTTCGCCGCGCTCTCCGCCTGCCTCTACCTCGTCCGCCCCGAGCCGCTCCCGTACATCGTCTGCTCGATCCTGCTCATGCCGTATCTCTGGGCGAGATTCTCCCGCAAGGAGGCGCTTTCGGCCCTGGCCGTCGTCGCCTTGATCGTCGGCGTATGGGTCGGGAGGAATTTTGCGGCACTTGGACGCATCATGCCCGCCAGCTCCGTCGGCAAGAGCGTCGGCTACCTGTCGCTGTACCTCCCCGCCGCCAAGATGGGCCTCGCCGGGGAGCGCCACGCGCCTCCCGCGACGATGAGCGAGCTCGAGCGCGACGCGGACTTCGCCCGCGCCTACAAGGCCCTGGCCGCGACCTTGACCGCCGGCCAGATCGCCAAGGCTTACGTCTACAACCTGCTCAGCATCCTGTACCCGTTCCTCCCGCAGTACGATTGGACCTACGCCTTCATCGTCCCTTTCTGGCTGCTCGGCTGCGCCGTCGCCGCGCGCCGCAAGGAGCTGTGGCCCGTCGCCGGCGCGGTGCTGTGCTCGCTCATCGTGTTCACCTTCTTCGGCGGCTACGCCTCGCGCTACCGCCAGGGCGTCTCGCCGTTCATCGTGCTCCTCGCCGTCGTCGGCATGAAGGCCGCTCGCGACGCGGCCGGCGAGAAGCGCTTCACTCGGGCCTCCTCCGCCTGGCTCGGCGCGAACGTCCTGGTCTGGGCCTTCCAGGGGCAGGCCAGGGCGGCCGCACTGTGGCTGAGGGCCCTGACCTGGGGACACTGACATGACCATGCAAGCCAATCAGCAGGAATGGAACTATCTCTGGACGAACCTCCAGGACAACGACGAGTGGCTGTTCCGCGCCTGGATCCACCCGAACACGATCGAGAGCTTCGCCGGTAAGACCGTGATGGACGCGGGCTGCGGGCCGGGGCATCATTCGCGGCTCTCGGCGAGGTACGCCAAGCGGGTCGTCGGCGTGGACCTCAACACCTCCCCGATCGCCCGGGAGAAGCTCAAGGACCTGCCGAACGTGGAGATCGTCTCCGGCGACATCGCCAAGTGGGACACCGGCGAGCGCTTCGACGTGGTGTATTCCGTCGGCGTCGTCCACCACACGCAGGACCCCGACGCGACGGCCGCGCATCTGAAGACCTTGGTCAAGCCGGGCGGGAGGATCATCTTCTGGCTGTACTCGCGGGAAGGGAACGGATTCGTGTATTGGATCCTGGAGCCCTTGAAGAAATATTTCCTGGATTACCTTCCGCGGCCCGTCGTCATGGGCCTGAGCCATGTCTTGACCGTCGTCGGCACCGCGCTCATGCACACCTTCTATCGCCTCCCCCTTCCGGAAACCTTCCCGTATTATTCGTACTGCAAGAACCTTCGGGACTCGACCTACCAACGTCGTTTATTGAACGTCTTCGACAAGCTCAACGCCCCGACCACCCACCTGATCACCGAAGCGCAGGCGCGCTCCTGGGTCGAGGGCTGGAAGGACGCGCACGTGGATTTCTACGTCGGGACCTCCTGGCGGGTCTCCGGGACGAAGCCCGGGTGAGCGCGGCATTGACGCGGGTCCTCGACGGGGCTATCCTTAAGGGGAAGACATGAAGATCTGCCTCGTCCGGCCCCCGTCGATCGTTAACCCCGTCTCGTACATCGCGTCCCTGACGCCTCCCATCGGCCTCGCCTACATCGCCTCGGCCCTGCGCGAGGCCGGCCACGAGGTCGTTTTGATCGACGGCATCGGGGAGAAGCCCCTTCAGAGCGTGCCGATCGCCTACAACCTCGTCCTGCGCGGGCTGACCTTCGAGGAGATCTGCGAGCGGATACCGAGGGACGCCGGCCTCATCGGCGTCTCCGGCATGTTCTCCTCGGAGTGGGTCCACATCCGCGAGTTGATCAACAAGATCGGCGCCGCGCGCCCGGGCATCCCGCTCGTCGCCGGCGGCGAGCATTTCACCGCCGAGCCCGCCGTCAGCATGAAGCAGTGCCCCGGCCTCTCCGTCTGCGTCCTCGGCGAGGGCGAGGAGACCATCGTCGAGGTGGCGGCGGCGCTCGAGAAGGGCGGCGACCTGAAGCTCGTGAAGGGCCTGGCCCTGCGCGACGGCGGCGGCGTGCTCCTCACCGGCGAGCGCGCGCGCATCCGCTCCGTGGACCGGATCGCCAAGCCCGCCTGGGACTTGATCCCGCTCAGGGCCTACTGGGACAACTTCCTCTCTTACGGCGTCAACCGCGGCAAGAGCATGCCGATGCTCGCCTCCCGCGGCTGCCCCTACCAGTGCACGTTCTGCTCGAACCCGGTGATGTGGACGACGCGCTGGATCGCGCGCGCCCCGAACCTCGTCCTCGACGAGATCGAGGATTACGTCAAGCGCTTCGGCGTCAGCAACGTGGACTTCTACGACCTCACCGCGATCGTCAAGCGCGACTGGATCCTCGAGTTCGCCAAGGGCCTCGTCGAGCGCAAGCTCGGCATCACCTGGCAGCTGCCCAGCGGCACGCGCTCCGAGGCCATCGACGCCGAGGTCTCCAAATGGCTGTACGCCTCGGGCTGCCGCAACATGAACTACGCGCCCGAGAGCGGCTCCGCCGAGAGCCTCAAGCGCATGAAGAAGAACGTCAGCATCCCCCGGCTGACGCAGTCCCTGCGCGACGCGGTGAAGGCCGGGCTCAACGTCAAGCTCAACATCATCATCGGCATGCCCGACGACACGCACCTCGACACGTGGAAGACGCTGTGGTTCCTCGTGAAGATGTCCTGGCACGGGGCGCACGACGTCTCCGTCGGCGCCTTTTCCCCCTATCCCGGGTCGGAGCTGTACGCGCGCCTGGTCAAGGAAGGCAAGATCAAGCACGACGACGAGTACTTCGACAAGCTCGCCTACGTGGACATCACGGAAACGATCTCCTACACCGACCACATCTCGTCCCGGTGGCTGCGCATCTACAACTGGCTCGGCTTCGCGGTGTTCTACGGCAGCAACTACCTGTTCCGCCCCTCGCGCTTCCTCACGACCTTGCACAACCTGAGGACGGGCCATCACGAGTCCCGCGGCGAGATGGCGCTGAGCGGGATCCTCAGCCGCATGAAGCTGGCGCCGCCGGTCAAGAAGGTCTGAGGCGATGATCCAGCGCGTGGCGGTCGTGGGGGCGGGCACGATGGGCGCGGGCATCGCTCAGCTGTGCGCCCAGTCCGGGTTCTCCGTGAAGGTGCACGACGCCTTGCCGGCGGCGCTGGCGGCGCTCCCGGGGCGCCTGAAGAAGTCGTTCGACACGGCGGTCCTCAAAGGGAAGCTCTCCACGCAGCAGGCGGAAAGAGCGTTCCATTCCATCTCCGCGGTCAACGATATCGACGACCTCGCGGGGGCGGACCTGGTCATCGAGGCGGCGCCGGAGGATCTGGCGCTGAAGCAGGAGCTGTTCGAGAAGCTCTCGGAGGTCTGCCCCGACGGGCTTCTGGCGACGAACACGTCCTCTTTGTCGGTCGCGGAGATCATGAAGAGGGCCAAATCGCCGGAGAGGACCCTCGGCGTGCACTTTTTCAACCCCCCCGTCGCGATGAAGCTGGTCGAGATGATACGGACGGATGAGACCTCTCCGGAAGCGTTCCAGGCCGCGTGGGAGTTCCTGTTGATGGGCCTGCGGCGGACGCCGGTCGATGTGAAGGACGTGCCGGGGTTCATCGTCAACCGCGTGATGAGGCCTTATTACGTCACGGCGCAGCGGATGGTCAATACACAGACGAGCTGCGCCGCCGTTGATGACGGCGCTCGCGGCATTGGCGGCGTGCCGATGGGCCCATTTGAACTCATGGATCTGATCGGGCTGGACACGAACCTGGCCATTACGACGGCCATCTATGAGGCTCTGGGGAGACCGGAACGATTTGCGCCGCCCGCCCTCCAGAAGAAGCTCGTGGGGGCGGGCGAGCTTGGGCGGAAGACGGGGAAGGGATTTTACGTTTACGAGAACGGCAAAAAGATCGGGGAGAACATGCGGGTGCAGAACGACCTCGCTCCTGGAAACCTTTTAACGGCGAAGGACATTTGGAGTAACCTTGCGGGCGCCATCATATTAGAGGCAGAACGGCTCGTCTCCGAGGGTACCGCCGGTAAATCCGACATCGACACCGCGATCAAGCTCGCGATGAACTTCCCCAAGGGGCCTTTTGAATGGCAAAAAGAAAGCACGGCGGCGTAGCCGCCAAGAAGAAGCTCCCCACCTTGCTCGAGCTCCTGAAGAAGGACCAGGCGCGGGTGATGAGCGTGCTGCACAAGCACGGCGTTTATTTCGACGCGGGCACCTACATCACCTTGATCGCGCGCCTCGACAAGGTCGCCGCCTATCACGCGGTGCCCAACAAGAAGAAGTTCTTCGCGGACCTGCTCGGCAAGTGAGGGCCGCCGCGGCGCTGTGCGTCGGGCTGCTGGCGCTGCCCGCCGCCGCCGAGAACCTCATCACGGCCCAAGCCGAGAAGAGGGTCAATAAGGTCCTGGCTCGCCCCCCCTATGCCGTATCCCCCGAGGCGCGGGCGCTCCACTCCCGCCTGACCGTCGCGGACATGCACGCGGACCCGCTGTTCTGGGGCCGCGACCTGCTCAGGCGCAACGCGCTCGGCCACGTCGACGTGCCGCGCCTCGTCGACGGCGGCGCGGCGCTCCAGGTGTTCTCGATCGTCACCCACGCGCCCAAGGGCATCAACATCAAGAGCAACGACGCGGGGCAGGGCGACCTGATCACGGCGCTGGCGGTCGCTTCGGGCTGGCCGCGGAAGACCTGGACGAGCAAGCTGGAGCGGGCGAGGCACCAGGCGGCGGCCTTCGACGGCGCGGCGGCGCGCTCCGGCGGACGGCTCGTCGTGATCCTCGCGCGGGAGGACCTGTCGGGCTACCTGGCGGCCCGCGGCACGGGGACGGTGGCGGGCCTCCTGTCGGTCGAGGGCGCCCAGGCCCTGGACGGGAAGCTCGAGAGCGTCGCGGCGCTGTACGACATGGGCGTGCGCATGGTGGGGCTGACGCATTTCATCGACAACGAGGTCGGCGGGTCGGCCCACGGTACGAGCCGCGCCGGGCTGTCGGAGTTCGGGCGGAAGGTCCTCTCGGCTCTCGAGGAGCTGCGCATGATCGTGGACGTCGCCCACGCCTCGCCCGCGCTCATCGACGACGTCCTCGCCTTCGGCAAGACGCCCCCCATAGTCTCGCACACCGGCGTGCGCGGGACCTGCCCCAACGAGCGGAACCTCACGGACGATCAGCTCAGGCGCATCGCCGCCAAGGGCGGCCTCATCGCGATCGGCTTCTGGAGGATCGCCACCTGCGGCGACGACGCCGACGCCGCGGCGCGGGCGATCGTCCACGCCGTCAAGGTCGCCGGCGCGCGGCACGTCGCGCTCGGCTCGGACTTCGACGGGGCGGTGGCCCAGCCCTTCGACGCGTCGGGCATGCCGCTCATCACCCAGGCGCTGATGAGGCAGGGCATGCCGGAGAAGGACATCGCGTCGGTGATGGGAGGGAACGCGATGCGATTCCTCCTGGAGCGTCTGCCCGCCCGCTGACTGTTTCCGGAAACAGTCGGGACTATCCGTGAGGATAGTCCCCCCTAGCGGCGGAAGTCCTTGATGCGGTGGACGCCGGCGTGGAGCTCGACGGGCTTGCCCGAGTGCTTCGTCTCGAGCAGGAAGTGTCTGCCTTTCGGGAAGCGCTCGACGAACATGTTCACGTGCGCCGGCTCGTTCTCGAAGGAGCCCACGACCGCGCCCAACTCCGCGAGCCGGTGCAGGGCCTCGTTCTTGAAGGCGAAGTCGGGCGTGTCGAAGCGCGGCTTGAGCACGAGCGTGGCGCCCTTGCCGTCGGGGTCCGGGAAGCGGTGGCGCAGCAAAGACGCCTCGGTGCCCTCGCGCATGCCCTCGTCCCGGCCGGTCATGTAGAAGGACTTCCCCCCGCGCGCGATCACCTCGGCCGCGTACTCCGGCCCGCCGGCGATGATCGAGTCCTCGAGCAGGTACGGGTTCTTGAAGAAGCGCGCGAACCAGAAGTCGCGCAGGTCCTTGGCGAGCTTCTCCTCGAGGCCGTGGTCCTTGGCCGTGTCGGAGATCGAGTAGCGCAGCTTCTCGCGCGCGATGCCGCGCAGGACGCCGGCCGAGCGGGCGTCGCTTCCCTCGATCATCGCCGCGAACTCCGCGAGGATGCGCAGGTGGCGGTCGGCCGTCGAGAACAAGGTGTCGTCGAGGTCGAAGACGACGATGGCGTTCCCCCGCTTCGCGGCGGCCGCCGTCTCGTCCAGCAGGGCGTCGAGCAGGGCTTTTTGCGTCACGTGACCGATCGATTGAGGAATCATGCTTCTATTGTATGATTTCCCCTATGGACTATCCCCGCCACGCTTTCGACTACCGTCTTCGCCGCGCCCTCAATTGGGTCCCGATGGGCCTGGCCTACGCATTCCTCTACATGGGGCGCTACAACCTGACCGTCGCCAAGAGCGCGCTCGGCGACGCCCTGATGACCAAGGCTCAATTCGGGACGATCTTCGCCGTCGGCGCGTGGGTCTACGGCGTCTCGTTCCTCGCGTCCGGGCCGCTCACCGACAAGCTCGGCGGACGCAACGCGATGCTCGTCGGCACCGGCGGCGCGCTCATCGTCAACGCCGTCATGGGCCTGGCGCTGTACGGCATGGGCAACTGGGGCTGGAACATCTCCCTGTTCTGGATGTTCATGGTCTTGTACGCGATCAACATGCACTTCCAGAGCTACGGCGCCGTCGCGATCGTGACCGTCAAGGCCCCTTGGTTCCACGTTCGCGAGCGCGGGACCGGCTTCGCCATCGTCGAAGCCACGCGCGCGGCCCTGCCCGAGAAGCTCGGCGTCTGGGCTTCGATCGCCCATTTCTTCCTGCCGAGCGGCACCGGGATGAACCAGAATTGGTGGCTTTTCTTCGTCCCGGCGGCCCTGCTGGGCGTGACCTGGATCATCATGTGGAGATACCTCTGCGACTCCCCCGGCGAGGCGGGCTACAAGGATTTCGACACCGGCGAGGAAGCCCTGTCCCACGACGGCAAGCGCCTGCCGGTCATGCAGGTCTTCAAGAAGATCGTCACCCATCCGGTGCTGATCGTCGTATGCGGGATCGAATTCTGCTCCGGCATCCTGCGCAACGGCATCATGCATTGGTATCCGCTGTTCGCGGCCGAGGTCGGCTTCAAGAAGACCTTCTGGGTGGTCCAGAACTGGGGCATGGTGCTGTTCCTGGCGGGCGTGGCCGGCTCCATCCTGACCGGGTGGGCCTCGGACCGTCTCTTCCAATCGCGGCGCGCGCCGATGGCGGGCGTCCTCTACGGCCTCATGGCGATCTGCGCGGTGGTCCTGGCGTTCACCCTCGATCAGGCGCTGTGGTGGGCCGGCGCGGCGGTCATCCTGATGTCGATGGCGGTCATCGGCGTGCACGGCATCCTCTCGGGCACCTCGACCACCGATTTCGGCGGCGCGAAGAACGCGGGCGCCGCCGTCGGCATCGTCGACGGCATGGTCTATCTCGGGACCGGCCTGCAGTCCGTCATCATCGGCTCGATCACGCCTACGGGCGACGCGGCGAAGATCGCGTCGAACTGGTTCTGGTGGCCGGTCTTCTTGGTGCCTTTCTCATTGATCGGCCTCGCCCTCGCGGTGAAGATCTGGCACGCGGTGCCGAAGAAGCGCCAGGCTCCGGTCGCTCAGCTGCTCAAGGGCAAGGATCCGGAGCTTCAGCCTTAAAGGCGCCAAGCAGGAAAGACAGGCCGGCGCCGGCGACGGCGAAGGGGATCAAGGCGCGGGTCCAGGCGGCCCAGCCGCCGCGGTCGATCATCGCGCCGACGAGCAGCATCGCGAGCCCTCCGGCCGCGTGGTGGACGCCGTCGAGCAGGCCGGAGACCGCGCCGGCCGAGCGCCGGCCGCCGGCGTCCATCGCGGCGGCGCCGCTGAGAAGGGCGTGGACGCCGAAGGACGCGGCGCAGGCCGCGCCCAGGAAAGCGACGGCGGTGACCGGCTCCAGCGCCCGGCCGAGGCCGATCAGCGCCCCGGTCAGCGCCGCGAAGAAGACCGCCGCCGCGGGCCCGCGGCGTCCGCCGAAGCCCTTGTCCGACGCGAGCCCGGCGAGGACGGGGCCCAGGAAGGCCCCGCCCGCGGCCGCGGCGAGCGCCGCGCCGAACAGCGGCGTCCCGAGCCGGACGTGGTGCACCTCGTTCAGGAATTGCGCCGACCAGCCCAGCAGGCCCCAGCGCGCGGCCCCCGCGCAGGCCTCGAGGGAGGCGGGCAGGAGCACGTCCCGGCGGCGGGCGAGGACGGCGAGCTCGGCGAGCCGGGGATGGGGCTCGTCCTCCCGCGTCCCGCGGGGGGCGAGCAAGGCGGCGGCGAGGGCGAGGAGCGCGGCGCCGGCCGGCAGTAAGACGAAGGCCGCGGCGGGGAGACGCCCGCCGAGCCACAGGCCGGCCGGCAGGGCGAGGAACTCGGCCGGGAAGGCGATCGCGCCGTAAAGGCCGGAGTGGCGTCCGCGGAGCGCGGGCTCGAGGCGCGCGGCGTTCATGCGGGCCGCGGCGGGCCCGGCGAAGGCCAGGAAATAGCACAGGGCGGCGTGCAGGATGGCGACGCCGACGAACGCCGTCTCCTCCCTCCCGCCGAGGAACAGGAGGCCGAGGCCGAGCCCGGCGGCGGCGGCGCCCGCCGCCGCGCCGCGCAGGGCGCGGCGGACGCCGAAGCGGTCGACGAGCGCGCCGGCGAAGCCGGAGGCCAAGGCGCGCGTCCACAGCCCCAGGCCGAGCGTCAGGGCCAGCTGGGATTTGGACAGCTCCAGCCTCGCCTCCGCCGACGCCGCCGCGGGCAGGGCGCCGGCGGCCAGGCCGAGGCACAGCCCGGCGAAGCCGAGCGCGGCGGTGTCGAGCGCCTTCCTCATTTCCGGGGCTTCGGGTAGTCCTTCAGGAGCTGCAGCGGCTCGGCGTAAGGAGAGCCCCACAGATGGGCGTGGATCCTCGCGGCGCGCGCGGCGAGGGACTCGTCCTTCACCACGATCTCGAGGTTTCGGGAGGAGTCGAGGTAGCCCCCCGCCCAGTTGCTCGTGCCGACCCAGGCGACCTTGCCGTCGGCGACCATGTACTTGGAGTGCGCGGTGCGCGAGAAGGGGATGCGGCCCTCCTTGGCCTCGGGCACGGTGATGACCTTCACCTCGACGCCGGGGATCAGGGAAAGGCTCTTCAGGTGGACGACGGACTGCTCGTCGGTGTTCCAGTGGGAGACGAGCAGCTTGACCTTCACGCCGCGCACCGCCGCGTCGCGCAGGGCGTTGTCGATCGGGGCGTAGAAGCGCTTGGGACGGGAGTAGGTCGTCGGGTTGTAGTCGAGGAGCTGGACGGCCAGCTCGGACTTGGCCTCGCCGATGAGCCGGACCAGCTCGGACTCGGAGTCCCCCACCCCGGGCGGGTTCTTCCGCCACGGGCTGGCGACGAGGTAGGCCCGCCCGGAGCGGTCCGCGTCGCGGCTCGCGGGCGCCGGCGGCGGCTCCGGCTTGAAGCCGAGCTCGTACACCCTCGTGTCGGCCTCCTTCCAGTCGTGCTCGAACACCCGCTGGACGCTCGCGACGACGCCGGCGTCGGTGATCCTCAGCCCGAGCTCGTGGATGTGCTTGAGGGCCCGCCAGTCGAAGTTCTGGCTGCCGACGAAGGCCTGCGTCGAGTCGACGACGAAGAACTTGGCGTGGACGATCCCGTCGCCGTTGACCTTGGACCATTCGATGATGCGCAGGTCGAGGCCGGGGATGGACTTGAGCCGCGCGATGCCGTCGAGCGAGTTCTTCTCGAACTTCTTCTCGAGGAGGACGCGGATCCTCACGCCGCGCGCGGCGGCGCGCTCGAGGGCCTGGAGGGACTGCTCGAGGGGCTCGCCCGTGGACGGGGTCACGTAGAACTGCTCGATGTCGATCGTCTTCTGCGCCGCGTCGAACATCGCGGGCCAGGCGTCCTGGGCCAGGCGCAGGTCGGGCTCGGCGAGGGCCGTCTCGACGGGATAAGAGTAGACGAGCTCGAAGCCCGGGACGGAGAACTCCGCGCGGGCGGTCGTCGCGAGCAGGGCCAGCAGCAGCGAGGAAAGTCGGATCATGAGTCCTCCAGGATGATGTCGAGGCCGTTCAAGCGGTCAGGGGCGGGCATCGTCCCTGACCATCCGTCCGAAATACTGGAGCATCGCCTGGCCGACGGCCTTGCTCACGGCGTGCTCGTCGACGCTTCCCCCCGTCAGGCGGGCCATGGTGGTCATGACCTCGCTCTCGAGCCGGCAGGGGTGGATGAGGCCGAAAGGGGCCAAGGTGTTGTTCATGTTCAGCGCGAAGCCGTGGTACGCGACGCCGCCGCGCACCGCGACGCCGATCGAGGCCAGCTTCTTGCGCCCGACCCACAGGCCGGTGAAGCCTTTGACGGTCGTCGCCTTCACGCCGAACGGCGCGATCGCCTCGATGAGCACGGCCTCCAGGGCGGCCAGGTACGAGCGGGCCTTGAGGCCGAGCCCGGGCAGATGGAAGATCGGGTAGCCGACGAGCTGCCCCGGGCCGTGCCAGGTCAGGTCGCCCCCGCGCTCGATCTTGTGGACGGGGTACGGGAGCGCCTCGGGGACGGCCTGCTTCGACGAGCGTCCGATCGTGTAGACCGGGTGGTGCTGGCACAGCACGACGGTGTCCGGGATCTTCTCCTCGCTCCGCTCGAAGACGAGCTTGCGCTGGAGGTTCCAGACCTCCTCGTACTCCTTGAGACCCAGATCCCGGACGAGCATCGTCTAGAAGACCGGGGCTTCGCGCTTGACCTGCAGCATGTGCACGGGATGGCCGAGGGCGACCTCGCAGGCCTCCGCGAAGGTCTCGGTCAGGGTCGGGTGCGGGTGGATGGTCTGCGCGACCTGCTCGAGGGTGACGCCGACGGACACCGCGAGGCAGGCTTCCCCGATGAGGTCCGACGCGTTCGTGCCGACGAACCCGGCGCCGAGGATGCGGTTCGTCGCCTTGTCGGCGACGACCTTGCAGAAGCCGTCGGTCTCGCGCACGGCCATCGCGCGGCCGGAGGCGGCGAACGGGAACTTGCCCGTCACCGTCGTGAATCCCGCGGCCTTGGCCTCGGGGTCCGTCATGCCGACCCAGGAGATCTCGGGGTCGGTGAACACGGCCCACGGCACCTGGCCGCGCGTCTCGAGGGGCTCGCCCGCGATGGACTGCGCCGCGAGGATGCCCTCGCGGCTGGCCTTGTGGGCCAGGTAGGGCTGGCCGACGACGTCCCCGATGGCGTAGATGTTGCCGGCGGAGGACAGCATCTCGGTGTCCACGACGACGTGGCCGCGCTTGTCGACCTCGACGCCGAGCTTCTCGAGGCCGAGGCCCTTGGAGCGCGGAGCGCGGCCGACGGACATCAGCACCTTGTCGCAGAGGATCTTCTTCTCCCCCTCCGGGGTCTCCGCGACGACCTCGAGGCGCTTGCCCTTCTTCGTCCACGACTTCGCCTTGGAGGAGAGCATGACGTCCACGCCGAGCTTGGTCAGATTGCGCGATACCGGCGAGACCAGGTCCTTCTCGATGACCGGCAGGAGCGAGTCCGTGAACTCCACGACCGTCACCTTCGTGCCGAGCTTGGCGAAGAAGGTCCCGATCTCGAGGCCGATCACGCCGCCGCCGACGACGACCAGGCCCTCGGGCGGGGTCTTGAGGTCGAGCGCCTCCTTGGAGCCCAGGATGTCCTTGCCGTCGATCGTGAAGCCGGGGACCGAGACGATCTCCGAGCCGGTCGCGATGATCGCGTGCTTGAACTCCACCTCCTCGGCGGAGCCGTCGGCCTTCGTGACCACGGCGGTGTTGGCGGTCGTGAACACGGCCGAGCCCTGGATGTGCTCGCCCTTGTTCCCCTTGACCAGGACGCCGATGTTCTTCACGAAGCCGCCGATCATCTGGTCCTTCCACGCCACGACCTTGGTCCAGTCGAGCTGGTGCTTGGGGTCGTCGAAGCCGGCGTCCTTCGACTTCTTGGACTTGTGGGCGTGCCCCGCGGCGGCGATCAGCGCCTTCGACGGTATGCAGCCGTAGTTGAGGCACTCGCCGCCGAGCTTGTCTCGGTCCACGAGCAGGACCTTCCTGCCGAGCTGGCCGGCCTTGATGGCCGCCACGTAGCCGCCGGGGCCGCCGCCGATGATGAGCACGTCCGTCGAAATAGCCATAGTTACCTCTTTCTTAGAGAAGGGTCTGCGGGTTCTCGAGATGCTTGATGATGGTGTTCATGAAGCTCGCGGCGTCGGCCCCGTCCACGATGCGGTGGTCGAAGGACAGCACCAGGTTCATGACGTCCCGTGCAACGACCTTGCCGTCGCGCACGACCGGGCGCTTCCCGAGCTTCATCAGGCCGAGGATCGCGACCTCGGGGTGGTTCACTATGGGAGTAGCGAAGAGCCCCCCGATGGGTCCGATGTTCGTGATCGTGACCGTCCCGTCCTGCAGCGCGGACACCTCGATCGTCTTGGCGCGGACCTTCTCCGCGAGGGTCGCGATCTCGACCGCCAGGGCCCAGATGTCCTTGTCCTGGGCGGCCTTGACGTTGGGAACGACCAGTCCCTGCGGCGCGGCGACGGCGATGCCGACGTTGTGGCGCCGCTTGATGACGATCTCTCCCGCGGCTTCATCCAAAGACGAGTTGAACATGGGGAACTCGGAGAGCGCTTTGGACAAGGCGCGAACGATGAAGGGCAGGAACGTCAGCTTGACGCCGCGTTTGGCGGCCTCGGGCTTCAGCGACTCGCGCAGGGCCAGAACGGCGGTCATGTCGCATTCATCCATATGCGTGACATGCGCCACGGTGCGCTTGGACTGCTGCATCTTCTCCGCGATCTTGCGGCGTATTCCGGAGAAGGGAACCGTCGTGTCGCCGCTCTGCCGCTGCACCGACACCGGCGCGTAGCCGGTCGCGGACGAGGTCGTGGATGCGGGAACGGGTTCTTGTCGTTTCGTCGTTGCCGTCGCCGTAGGCGCCGCAGGCGCCAAAGCCGCCTTCGCGCGCACGTCGGTCTCGGATATCCGTTTTCCGGGGCCAGTGCCCGAGATGCTTGATAGATCCACTCCAAGGTCGGTCGCCAATTTCTTCACCGCCGGCGTCGCGTTCGCCTTCGAGTTATCGTACGAAGCGCCGCGCGACGGCGTCGCGGCGGCGGAGCCGCCGGCCGTGAACCCCGCGAGGTCGTTCGCGAGCACGCGGCCCTGAGGGCCCGTTCCTTGGACTTGCCCGATATCGATCCCCTGATCCTTCGCCATCTTCCTCACCATCGGAGTGGCCAGTACCTCGGAGGCGGGCCTGGACGGCCGCGGCGCCGCTTGCGCGGCGGCGGCCTTAGGAGAATCGGTCGTAACGGCAACGGAGGGAGAGCTCGTTCCGACGGACCCTTTGACGCCCGCGTACGTGACCAACGGACCATGCACCTTCACCTTTTCGCCAGGCTTCGCGTGCAGCTTGGAAATCGTACCTGTCTTCGGCGACGGGATCTCGACCTCCGCTTTATCCGTTAATACCGCGGCGATCGGCTCGTTTTCTTCGACTTTGGCGCCTTCATTGACGAACCACTTCACCAGTTCCCCTTCGACGAGCCCCTCTCCTATGTCGGGCAAGTTGAACACGAAGGTCCCCGCGCCGGACGCGGCCGCGGGACGTTCCACGACCTCGGTCGCCGAAGCTTGCGGCGCCTTCGGCGCCGCGCCGGAATTCTTGACGGCGACTTTTTCCTCTTTCTTCGGAGCTTCGGCGGCTCCGCCGCCGACCTCGATCGTCGCCAAAGGCGTGTGCACCTTGATCTTCTCGCCCGGCTTGCCGTGAAGCGCGACGATCTTGCCCGCCTTCGGGCTCGGAATCTCGACCTCGGCTTTATCCGTCAATACCGCCGCGATGGGTTGATGCTCCGCCACGGTCTCGCCCACTTGGACGAACCACTTGACGATTTCCCCTTCGACGAGTCCTTCTCCGATATCCGGCAGATTGAATTCGAAGTTCATGTTCTCTCTCTTTAAAAAGGTGCCTTGCCTACCGGTATTTGCGCAAACTCCGGACCCGCCGCCGTTCCCTGCCGGAATAATGCAAATACCGGTAGGCCAGGCACCATATCAAAAGCTTAACGTTTTACGTGCGGCCATCACGACGCGATCGGCGTCGGGGATGTAGTATTGCTCGAGACGGAAAAGGGGCATGCGGATGTCCCAGCCGCCGACGCGGGCGACGGGGGCGAGGAGGCGGAGCAGTCCTCGTTCCGCGATCAGGGCCGAGAGTTCCGCCGCCCAGGAGCCGGTGTTCGGCGCCTCGTGGGCGATGACGCAGCGGCCGGTCTTGCCGACCGAGGCGAGCACGGCTTCCAGATCGAGAGGCGCGAGCGTCCTGAGGTCGAGGATCTCGACGGAGGCCCCGTCTTCCTTCTCCAGGCGCTCGGCCGCCTTCTCGCAGGTGACGGTCATCGCTCCCCAGGTCAGCAAGGTGATGTCCTTGCCTTCCTTGACGAGGCGCGCCTTGCCGATCTCGACGGTGTAATGGCCCGCGGGAACCGGGCCGCGAGCGGCCCGGTACAATAACTTCGGCTCGAAGAACACGACGGGATCGGGATCCTCGATGGCGGCGATCAGCAGGCCTTTGGCGTCGTATGGAGTCGATGGAATGACGACCTTGATGCCGGGCGTGTGGCAGAAGTAGGCCTCCGGGCTCTCCGAGTGATGCTCCGGGGCGTGGATCAGCCCGCCGTGAGGGGCGCGCAGGACGAGCGGCACGGACATCTTGCCGCGCGAGCGGGAGCGGATGCGGCCGAGGTGGCAGACCACCTGGTCGAACACGGAGGGCATGAAGCCGTCGAACTGTATCTCCGCGATAGGCCTCATTCCCGTGATGGCCAGGCCGATGGCCGAGCCCATGATGCCGATCTCGGCGAGCGGGGTGTCGACGACGCGCTCGTCGCCGTACTTCTTCCACAGGCCCTCGGTGGCCCGGAACACGCCGCCGTTGCGGCCGATGTCCTCGCCGAGGATCATGACGCGCTCGTCCCGGCCCATGGAGACGTCGAGCGCCTCGTTGACGGCCTGCACTAGGTTCAGCGTGCGCGTGGCGGCGGGCTTCGGGACGGTCTTCACGGAAACCTCCCTTCCGTCGGAGGAAGCGACATGAGGATCTTCGCGCCGCCCTTGAACTTGAGCAGTTCCTCCAGCTCGGCGCGCTGCTCGATGAGGGCCCGCGGCGCCTTGTCGTAGTTGTCCGCGAACATGTTCAGCGGATTGGGCGCCGGGAATTCCTCATACGCTTTCACTTCGCCGTCGATCCAGCTTCGTGTCTTCGTGGTTAATTCGTTTTCCTTCTTGTCGTCCCATAACTTTTTGGCCGTCAGGAACTTCTTGAACCGCGCGATCGGATCCCTCTTCTTCCAGCTCTCGACCTCTTTGTCTTCTCGATAGCGCGTCGCGTCGTCCGCCGTCGTGTGGTGGCCCATGCGATACGTGCGGCCTGGCGCTTGCGCGGGACCGAGATGGCCCAGCCGTTGTTCTCGATGACGTAGATCGCGGGCAGCTTGAACTGGCCGGCGAAGGTCAGCGCCTCGTGCAGGTCGCCCTTCGAGGAGGTCCCGTCCCCGCAGTAGGTCATCGCCACGCCGCCCTGGCCCTTGAGCTTCTGGCCCCAGGCGAGGCCCGCGACCTGGGTCAGGTGCGTGCCGACCGGGATGGAGAAGATCATGTCGTTGTTCCCGTCGGGAAAATGCGTCCCGCGGTCGTCGCCGGCCCAGTACAGCAGGGCGTAGCGCATCCGCATGCCGCGCGCGAAATAAACGCCCCCGCCCCGGTACGTGGGCACGACCCAGTCGGAGGGCTTCAGCGCCAGCGGCGGGACGCACTGCGTCGCCTCCTGGCCGGTGATCATCGGATACGTGCCGAGGCGGCCGGAGCGCTGGAGGAGGATCGCGCGCTCATCGAAGGCGCGGATCTGGAACATAAGACGGTACATCTCCAACAGAAGCTTGTCCGACGCCTTGGGCATCAGTGATTTATCGACGGTCCCGTCGATCGCGAGGATCTCGAGGCGTTTGATGTCGATGGAGGCGATCGTCTTAAGGGGCATGGTTCTCCAGGTGTCCCTTCATGAAAAGTTCGGCGGCGCGATACGAGGACCGCACGAAGGGCCCCGACGCCACGTAGAGAAAGCCGTGCCTCTTCGCGATCTCGCCATATCTTTTGAATTCGTCGGGATGCACAAACCGTTCTACCATGAGGTGGTGACGCGACCCCGAGGGCCGCAGATATTGCCCGAGCGTCAATATCTCGACCCCCGCCTCGCGGATGTCCTTGAAGCTCTGAATGAGTTCCCCTTCCGTTTCTCCGAGTCCGAGCATCAAAGACGTTTTGGTCGGCGCCTTCGTTCGATACGTTTTGGCGTAAGCCAAAACGTCGAGAGACTGCCTATACCCCGCTTTCGCGTCCCGCACCGTCGCCGTCAGCCGCTCCACGCACTCGACGTTGTGCGCCACCACATCCGGACCGGCGTCGAGGACCGTCTCGAGAAGCCCCTTATCACCCCTGAAATCTTGAAGCAGCATCTCGAGCTTCATGTCCGGATTGACCTTCTTGATCTCGCGTATGCACGCGGCGAGGTGTCCGGCGCCCTGATCGGGCAGGTCGTCGCGGCAGACCGTGGTCAGGACCACGTAATCGACCGCCATCTCCTTCAGCGTCAGGGCGAGCTTGGCGGGTTCTTCCGCGTCGGGCGCCGGCGGCTTCAGGGCCGTGCCCACGGAACAGAAACGGCAGCCGCGCGTGCACGTGTCTCCCATCACCATGAAGGTCGCGGTCCCCCCGCCCCAGCACTCGCCCATGTTCGGGCAGCGCGCCTCCTCGCAGACGGTGGACAGCCCGCGCGAGCGCGAGGCGTCCTTCAGGCGCGCGACGACCGGGCCGGTGGGAAGTTTGACCTTCAGCCAGGGAGGAAGGCGCTCCGCGGCCCGCGGCATGCTCAGTGGTGGCCCTGGTCGGCCAGCCAGCGCTCGGCCTCGAGGGCGGCCTTGCAGCCGTTGCCCGCGGCCGTGATCGCCTGGCGGTAGCGGTGGTCCATGACGTCGCCGGCCGCGAACACGCCCGGCACCGAGGTGCGCGTGCGGTCGTCGGTCACGATGTAGCCGTTCTCGTCCTGCTCGAGCTGGCCGCCGAGGAAGCCGGTCGTCGGCTCGTGGCCGATGGCCATGAACACGCCGCCGGTCTTGAACTCGGTGAGCGCGTTCGTCTTGAGGTTTTTGAGGCGAACGCCGTCGACATGGCCGTTGCCCAGGATCTCGTCGACGACCGAGTCCACGACGAAGGTGATCTTGGGGTTCTTGCGGGCGCGGTCGAGCATGATCTTCGAGGCCCGGAACGAGTCGCGGCGGTGGACGAGGACGACCTTCGCGGCGAACTTCGTGAGGAAGGTGGCCTCCTCCATGGCGGTGTCGCCGCCGCCGACGACGACGACGTCCTTGCCCTTGAAGAAGAAGCCGTCGCAGGTCGCGCAGGCCGAGACGCCGTGGCCCATCAGGCGCTTCTCGCTGTCGATGCCGAGCCACTTGGCGTTGGCGCCGGTGGCGATGATCAGGGCCTGGGCCGAGGCGGCCGTGCCCTCCGAGGTCTCGACGTAGAACGGGCTGCCGTTCTTGAGGTCGACCTTGGTCACGTACTCGTTGACGATCTTCACGCCCAGGCGCTGCACCTGCTTCTGCATGCGCTCCATGAGCTCGGGGCCGGCGATGGGCTCGGGGAAGCCGGGGAAGTTCTCCACGTCCGAGGTGATCATGAGCTGCCCGCCCATGGAGACGCCTCCGAAGACGAGGGGGTCCATGTTCGCCCGCGCGGCGTAGATCGCGGCGGTGTAGGCGGCCGAGCCGGACCCGATGACGACGATTTTCTTCGATTCTGCCATGAGGCGATTATAACATTTCACCCCCCCCGCGCCCGTCCGGGGCGCCTTTCCGGGGGCCGGCCTTGCTAGAATAAGACGATGTCCGACATGATCTGGCTCAACGGGGTCGAATGCCGCTCGAAGATCGGGGTTCCGGCCGCCGAGCGCGCGCGCCGTCAGAAGCTCCTGGTGGACGCGGGGCTCGAGGTGGACGCCCGCCCCGCCGCCGCGCGGGACGACTTCCGCCTGACGGTGGATTACTGGGCGGTCGAGAAGCTGATCCGCGCCGAGGCCGAGTCCCGGGAGTGCGCCCTGATCGAGACCATGGCCGAGCGCCTGGCCGCCGCCGTGCTGAAGGCGAACGCCTCCGCCTCGGCGGTGACGATCCGCGTGCGCAAGACCCCGGCCGTCATGCCCAAGACCCGAGAGGTCGTCGTCGAGATACGGAGGACGAGATGATCATCCGAAAGCTGTACCGCTTCGAGGCGTCGCACATCGTCCGGAACTGCTCCTCCGACCGCTGCAAGTACTCCGTGCACGGCCACAGCTTCCGCTGCGAGCTGTTCCTCACCGCCGACCGCCTCGACCGCGGGCAGATGGTCTACGACTTCGGCCTGCTCAAGGGCGGGGTGAAGGACTTCCTCGACGGCTTCGACCACGCCTCGCTGTTCTGGGACAAGGAGGCCCCGGCCTACGTCAAGGCGATGAAGGACAACTCCAAGCGCTGGGTCTCTTTGCCCGTCTCCCCGACGGCCGAGCAACTCACGCGCGTGATCTTCGTCGCCGTCCAGGCGATGCTCGACAACACGGTGAAGACCAACGGCGACGACACCGCGCGGGTCCACTCCGTGATCCTGCACGAGACCGAGACCGGCTACGCGCAGTGCTTCCGTCAGGACGCCTACGACGCGCAGATGGGCGAGATCGCCTTGAAGGACATCGTGTTCTCCCCCCAGGCGAAGGCCGAGTGGGCCGACCCGAAGATGTGGGACAAGCTCCTCAAGGGCGTGAAGACCGTCAACCCGAGGATCGAGACGCAGATAGCCGCGTCCTTTCCCTCCAAGCCCAAGAGCCGGGCCCGCTAAGCGTCAGGCGACGAGGCGTCCGCCGTCCACGGCGAGCTCGGCGCCCGTCGAGTAGTCGGCGGACTCGGCGAGGTACAGGCAGGCGCGCGCGACGGCCTCGGGCGTGCCCAGGCGCTTGAGCAAGGTCGCCTCGGACACCTTGCGCTTCTCCGCCTCGCCCATGTCCTCCGGCGCGAGCACGGGGCCCGGGAGGATCGCGTTCACGCGGATCTCGGGCGCGAGGGACTTCGCGAGCAGCTTGTTGACGCACAGCAAGGCCGCCTTGGAGGCGCAGTAAGGCCCGAAGTCGGCGTACGGGCGGTGCCCGGCCCAGTCCGCGATGTTGATCACGGCCCCCCCTCCGGTCCTCTTCAGCCAGGGGGCGCAGGCCTGCGCGAGGTGGTAGGGCGCGCGCGCGTTCACGGCCATGTGCCGGTCCCAATCCTCGGGGGTCGCGGACGCGAACGGGGTGCGCTCGTACAGCGAGGCGGAGTTGACGAGGACGTCGACGCCGCCGAAGCGGCGGGCGACCGCGTCGGCGAGCTTGCGCGGCGCGTCCGCGTCGAGCAGGTCGGCGCGGAAGACGTCGGCGTCGGCGCCGGACAGGGACTTCACGCCCGCGACGAGCTCGCGCGCCTCGGCCGCGGAGGTGTTGTAGTGCGCGGCGACGCGCGCGCCCTTGGCGGCGAAGGCGAGCGCGATCACGCGCCCCACGCGCCGCGCCGAGCCCGTGACGAGGACGACCTTGCCCTTCAGGTTCATTTCTTCGTCCCCTGGGGCGGCGGCGCCGGCCCCGGCTTCGGCATCGCGAGGCCGCTGCTCAGCATGCGCATCACGAGCTGCTGGATCTTCTGCATCTTGGCCTGCTGCTCCTGAGGGGTCGTGATCGTGTTCGAGGCGATGCCGCTCTTGAGGTCCCGGAGCATCTCGTTGAGCTCGTCGAAATCGGCCTTCTGCTGAGGCGTCATGTTCCTCGTGATCGCGGGGTTGCTCAGCATCGGGGCGATCGACTCGAGCATGCCCACCATGCTCTTGTTCATCGCGTCGCCCTGGGCCGTCATCTGCTGGACCTTCTGCATCTCGTCGGGCACGGCGGCGGGAGCCTCCTCGCCGCCGGGCCCGCGCAGAAGGTCGAGCCCGGAGGCGCCCGCGGGGGCCCCGGCCTCCGGCGCCTGCGCCGCGGCCGCCTGCACCTGCTGCATCTGCCGCTGGAGCTCCGCCATCTGATCCTCGGTCGGGGCCGCCTGCGCCGCGACCGCGGCCATCTGGGCGGCCGCCGAGGACTTCTCCACGAGCAGGCCCGTCCCGTACTGGAGGCCGAGGACGGCGGCGGCGAGCGCGGCGCAGGCGCCGCGCGCCGCCCAGGCGTTCGCCTGGAACAGCGAGGCCAGGCCGCACGCCGCGATCCACGCGGCGAGGAGCGCCGGCGCGACCCACGCCGACGGAAACCACTGGGTCAGCGCCTGGACGGGCGCGGCGGCGAGCGCGACCGCGGCGACGAGCAGGGCCCGGTCGAAATCCCCGGCGGACCCGAGGGCGCGTCCGAGGCCGTAGAGCAGGCTCGAGGCGAGGAGGTACAGCGACGCCCAGGCGCCGAGGGCGAGGAGGCCGACGGCCCCGATCTGCCACGCGGGGTAGGAGCGCAGGAGGTCGGGGTTCGACAGCGCGATCTTGACCAGGTTCAGCGCGAAGAACAGCGCGCCCCAGAACAGCGCGGCCGCGAAGGCGGCGCCGGGGCCGGCCGCGGGGCGCGCCGCGAGCTTGGCGAAGACGCCGGGCGCGTTGACGAGCGCCGTCAGAGAGAGCTCGAGCAGCTCCGGGATCGCCGGCGCCGGGGGCGGCGGGGCTTCTTTCTTCTCGGCGGCGGGTTCGCTCATGATCTCTGCTCCGCGCGGCGTCCGGCCCACGTCGAGTCCTCGAGGCGGATCTTCGGCAGCTCGCGCTCGAGCGGCACGACGAGCAGCGCGGCGGTGTACCCGCCCTTGCTCTTGACCTTCAGGCCGCCGCCGATGCGCTCGAGGAACCGGCGCGACATGGACAGGCCCAGCCCCAGGCCGTGCGAGCCGCGGCGGGCCGAGACGAAGGGCTCGAACATCGTGACCTTGTCGGTCTCGGAGACGCCGCCGCCGTCGTCGGAGACCTCGATCTCGGCGTTGGCGCCCTCGCGGCGCAGCAGGACCGTCACGGCCCCCCCGCCGCGGGAGGCGCAGGCCTCGAGGGAGTTCTGCAGGACGGAGAGCAGCGCCAGCTCGATCGAGCGGCGCTCGGAATGGACCGGGGGCGGCGCGCTCTGGACGAGGATGGACACCTGGACGCCGTCGGGGGCGAACGCCTCCCGGCACTCGTCGACGCAGGCGCCGACGAGCCCGGCGAGGTCCACCGCCGCCGCCGGCGGACGCGCCGTCGTCAGCGCGCTCTGGTCGCCCAGCACGCGCGAGAGCTTGACGCCGAGTTCTCCGGCGGCCTTGCGCAGGCGCTCCACGCGCTCCGCCTGCCTCGGGTCGTCCTTGGGCGCCAGCGCGATCGCCTCGGCGACCGAGGTGATGGTGATCGCGTAGTCGCGCAGCTGGAACAGGGCGTAGGAGAGGTATTCCCCGACCTGGGCGGCGCGAAGGCGGGCGATCGTGCCGCGGGCGACGGCCGCTGCGCGCGAGCGGGCGGGGCCGAGGGCCAGGCCCGCCGCCGCGGGAGCGAGCGCGAACAGGAGGCCGCGCAGGACGAGGGTCCAGACCAGCTCCGGGTTCGCCTCGGCCGCGGGGCCCACCGTGGCGATGAGGAACGCGGTGAAGCCGGCCGGAACGACGGCGGCCAGGGCCCCGGCGGCCGCGCCGAACTCCAGGGCGAGGACGACGGCCGGGACCAGCACGCCGAGGTCGATGACGCCGGCCCACTGCTGGGTCCACTGCGCGGTCCACATGACGAGCAGGATGTCCCCCGCGCAGAAGGCCGCGAGGGCGGACCGCCGAGCCTTCGCGTCCCGGATCCTGCCGGAGAAGACGGCCGCGGCCGACGCGGCCACGGCGGCCAGCGCGGCGAGCGCGGGCAGCGAGACGCTGACGGCCTTGCCGCGCGCGCCGAGGAAGGCGGCGGCCAGCACGAGAAGGAGGTTCACGGCGCGCAGCGCCCAGAGCGCGGGGGTCATCGCGCGCCAAGTATAGCCGAAAATCATAGAATGAGCCAGGTCCGAAACCCCATGCGCCTGAGTCTGAGCCTCGCCCTCGTCTTCGCCGTGTCCGGCGGCCTCGTCGCCGGCGGCCTCGTCCTTTTGGGCGTGCGCTCCTCGCGGCACGAGGCCTACGCGCAGGCCGAGCATCTGGGGGCCGTGACCTTGACCGCCGTGCAGGCCGTGGTCCAGTCCGAGGCGCGCCAGGGCCGTCTGGGCGAGGTCGGCAAGCGCTTCACCGACCTCATCCGCCGCGCTCAGATCGCGACGATCGTCGTCCGCGACCGCAGGGGCAGGCGCCTCGTCGGCAGCTCCGAGGACTCGAAGCTGATCGGCCGCGAGCCCAAGTCCGGCCGCCGCATCGCCCAGGTGACCGACGGGATCTTCGACGTCGAGGGGCCGGTGGACCTCGGGCCGCGCGGCAGGGGCGTCGTGCAGGTCGGCTTCCGGACGGACGCCCTCGAGCGGCGCCTCGACGAGATCGGCGCGCGCGGCGTGCAGGCGGGCGTCACCGCCTTCGGCGCGATCACCTTGATCGCCTGGCTGATCGGCCTGTTCGCGGGCGAGCGCCTCGAGCGCCTGGTCGGGCGGCTCGAGGCGATGGCCGCCGACCCGCAGAACTTCCGGCGCCTGGGCGGCGAGGGCGACGGCGACGAGGTCTCCCGCCTGACCGCCGCGTTCAACCGCATGGGCGTGAGCCTCAAGGCCGAGACCCGCCGCCGGCGCACGCTCGAGGCGGAGAAGCGCGAGCTCGCCGCGATGCTCGTCCACGACCTCAAGACGCCGATGACCGTCATCCGCTCCGGCCTCACCTTGCTCTCCGATTTCGCGACGAAGGGCGGCAAGCGCGAGCACAACCGGACCTTCGAGCTGCTCGAGATGTCGACGGCCCGCCTCCAACGCATGGTCGAGGACGTGCTCCAGCTCGCCAAGCTCGAGGAGACGTCCATCCTGTCCAACACCGACCTCGTGGAGATGAGTGCGCTGGCCCGCGCCTGCGCCAAGGATTTCGGCCTGATCGTGGCCGACCGCAAGCAAAGCCTCGACCTGGCCCTCCCCGACGACGCCCCTCCTCCCGTGCTCGGCGACCCGGCCCTGCTGCGCCGCGTCCTCGACAACCTCGTGCACAACGCCGTCGAGCATACGCCTTCGGGAGGGCGCATCTCGATCAAGGTCCGCGCCGAAGGCCCGGACAAGGTGCTCGTCGAGGTGAGCGACTCGGGCCCCGGCGTCCCCCCCGAGGCGCGCGAGGAGCTCTTCCGGAAGTTCTTCCAGCGGGACATGAAGCGCCACGTGGGCAACGTCGGCCTGGGGCTGGCCCTGTGCGAGAAGGTCGTCACCCGCCACGGCGGCGCGATCGGCGTCGGCGACGCCGAGGAGAAGGGCGCCCGGTTCTACTTCACGCTTCCCGTCGCGCCCGAGCCAGAAGCCGTCTGACCGAGCGCATCGGCAGGCCGGTCACGTTGTCGCGGTCGCCGACGATGCGCGCGACGAGCGGGTCATGGCGGTCCTGGACGGCGTACGCCCCCGCCTTGTCCATGTGCTTGCCCGCCAGCCGCTTCAGCCGGTCCGCGTCGAGGAGGCGGGCGTAGACCTTGGTGACCGCGACCTCGGTGTACACCCGCCGCCCGATCGCGAGCGCCGTGCCGGTGTAGACGCGCTGGGTTCGTCCCGACTGCAAAGTGATCATGCGCACCGCGTCCTTCAGGTCCTTGGGCTTGCCCAGGATCTCGCCCATGCAGACGACGATGGTGTCGGCGCCGAGCACGGGCCGGCCGGGATGGCGCTTCGCGACATCCAGCGCTTTAAGCCGCGCTAATTTGACGACGTGCTTCCGCGGATCCTTCTCATCGATGTTCTCATCCACTCCGCTCGGGTCGACGCTGAAGCTCACTCCGGCCGCCCGCAATATCGCGCGACGCCGAGGTGAAGCCGAGGCGAGTATGAGCTTCAAAAGAGGTCCGTGTAATCGCCCCATTTCTCGGTCCGTATGCTTTGGGGCGGGATTCCGAGCCCCTCCAATCCTTCCCTCAGTTCCTGAACCATCTTGTTCGGCCCGCACAGGTAATAAACCGCCGCCGCGTCGTTCGCGG
Organism: Elusimicrobiota bacterium; assembly: GCA_016182905.1. NCBI lineage: Bacteria > Pseudomonadati > Elusimicrobiota > Elusimicrobiota bacterium. Next base: position 36,294 of record JACPFR010000018.1, on the reverse strand, counting down.
CGGCGAACACCGAGCCCGCGTTCCATCGGCCTATTTCTCCGTCCCAGTCCGTCCCGGCGCCCGGTTGGGTCACCTTCTCGTTGACGTTGATGCCGTGGCTTCGCCAGCCTTCATATTCATGGCGATACAACAGTCCTTCGGGCTTCTTCGCCGCGCAGCACAACGTGATCCGGTTCTCGTTCTTCATGCCTATCTTCAGCAGGCACATCGCCCGGAACGGCGTCAGCCCCGTGCCGCCGGACACCAGCACCGCGTGGCGCAGCGAGCCGTCGTAGGTCCAGCGCCCGAACGGTCCGCGCACGGCGAGCCCCCCCTCCGCGTGCGGCTTCAGCGCCCCGAGGCGCTCGGAGAACGCCCCCACCATTCCCACCGTCACCTCGAAATACTCGCTTTCCGCGAGCGGCGAGGAGCAGATCGAGTACGCGCGCCAGGTCTTCGGGTCGTCGGCGAAATGGAACATCAGGAACTGACCGGGCGTGAAGCGGAACCCCGCGGGGGAGGCGAAGCGGAAGGTGCGCGCGCCGGGCGCCTCGTCGCGGGCCTCGAGGAGGACGGGCCAGTAGGTCGGGTGGACGGGTTTGTTCATCGTTCGACTATCCTCGAGGATAGCCGCGGCTCCGAGGGCGGATTCATTCGAGCTCCCCCGCGAGCCACTGGAGGTAGGGCTTGGCGCCGTCCTCGACCTTCAGCGCGAGCACCTCGGGGATCGCGTAGGGGTGGCGCGCCGCGACCCAGCGCTTGAGCGCGGGCAGCTTCGCCGCGGAAGTCTTCGCGACGAGCAGGCTTTCCGCGTCGCGGCGCATCCTTCCCCGCCAGCGGTAATGCGATACCGCGCCCGGGACGACGTTGACGCAGGCCGCGAGCCTCTCGGTCACGAGCCCCCGGGCCAGGATCTCGGCCCGCTTTCCGCGCGGAGCGGTCATCAGTACGACGCGAAAGGGGCTCGCCATGGCCGCCATTCTAGCAGATAGGCCCCTTTCTGGGCCCGGTCCCAGGGAGCCCCTGACCAAAGACCCTGTAGGACGCTTCGCGCCTCGCTTATCCTCGGTCTATGAAGCCGTTCCGGCTCGTCCTCGGGGCTTTACTCCCGCTGCTTCTCGCCGTCGGCGCGGCCGCCGGCGTCGTCTCCGTCCCGCAGCGTCTCGCGGGCTACCAGGCCGGCTTGACCTCCTACCGGACCGGCGCCGCGGCGTCGTTCCTGCGCGACGACGCGGCCCAGGCCCTTCTGCGCGCCCGGGATCCGGGCATGCTCGCCCCCTCCTTCCAGCGCGCGCATGAGATACTCGATCTCGCCGCGCTGCCCGGTCAATACGAGGACGCCGCCAACCTGCGCCGCGCCCTGGTCGCTCGCGACTCCGAGCCGTCCTTCCGCAGGCCCGCCGACATCCGCGCCTTCTACGCGGGCCGCGGCCTGGCCTCGGCCGAGATGCGGAAAGTCGTCGCGGCCCTCGCCGAATGGCGCACGCTCGACGCGGAGCTGCGCGGCTGGCTCGGCGCGGCGGGCGCGACCGAGGAGCTCTGGGAGGGCCTGACCGTGGACGAGCGCTCCTCGGCGATCGTCGCCGCGCTGCGCGAGCAGCTCCTTCAGGGGCGCCGTCTGTCCATGGACGGGACCGCTTACCGCGCGCGTCTCGAGGAGTTCGCCCGGCGCGCCGCGCCCTATATGTCGGCCAACGAGGACTACCGGATGGACCGGACTTTGGAGCGTCACGAGGCCCTGGCCGCCGACCTGCGGCGCGCTCGCCGCGCCGCGAGGCGCGCCCGGGACGAGGGGCTGTCCGCCGTGCTCGGCGCCGTCAGCGCCGCCGGCGACATGGACGCCGCGCGCGGCGCCCTCGACCGGCTCGCGGAGAGCGACGCTCCCGGCTCGACGCCGGAGAAGATATCCAAGAGGACGCTCGCGGCCGTCTCGGCCCGCCTGCCCGCCGCCGTCAAGCGCTGGGCCGCCGGCACGCCCGCGGAGCCGGTCCTCGACCGGGCGCTGGGCCGCGTCGAGCTCGACCAGCTCGAGACGGCGCTCGGCGGCTACCAGAACGAGACCGACCGCCTGATCGTCTCGCGTGAGAACCTGGGGCTGTTCCTGCTCGAGCGCGGACGAAAGGCCGGAGACCTCCTGACCGACGACGCGCTCCTGGCGGACTTCGCCCTCGAGATGGCCCCGATCATAGTCCACGAGACCACGCACCGCCTGCAGCGCCTGCATGCCGACGCCTCGAGGATGACGACGACCGACGCGGCCATGCTGTACGGCCACGAGGACGAGCGCGAGGCCTTCACCGTGCAGGCGCTCTTCGTGAAGGCCTTCGCGAAGCGCCATCCGGAGCGCGCGGCCGCCTTCGCCGGCAGCGAGCGCTTGTCGTTCTTCTGGAAGCCGGAGACCATCGCGAAGACGATCGCGGCCGTGCCGTACGGCTATTCGAACGTCCCCTCCGCCCACGGCTCGCGGGCGCGCGCCGTGACCTTGGCCGCCTTCAAGGCGGCCGAGCCCCGGACGGGGCCGAAGGCGGCGGCGGGGGCGCGGGTGGACCGTCAGCTGAAGGAGCTCGACCGCTTCAACGCCTACCTCGACGCGATGGACGCGCGCCTGCGGGCGTGGACGCGCGCCCTGCGGCGCGCCGCCGCTCAGCGGTAGGTCAAGGACCCGACGACGTGGATCTTCAGCATGTTCGAGGCCTTGTGCTTCGCCGTGCCGCCGGCCGTGACGAGGGTCGTTTCCCCTTGCCTGACGACGCCGCTCTTGAGCAGGATCCTCTCGCCGTAGCCGAGCATCTCGTCGGTCGTCTTGCCGAGGGGGCAGATCATCGGCGCGATGCTCCAGTACAGCGCGAGCTGGTTGTAGGTCGCCTTGAGAGGGGTCATCGCCACGATCGGCGCGTAGGGCCGGTACTTCGACATGATGCGCGCCGACCAGCCGGTCATCGTGTAGACGATGACGGCCTTGGCGCCGGTGACGTCGCAGGCGTCGTGCGTCGCGCGCGCGAGCGCGTGAGCGAAGCCCGTCTCCGGGGAGTCGAGCAGGCCGTGGGGTATCATCCTGTACCTGAAATTAGAGGCCTCGGCGCGGCGGATGATGTCGGCCATCACCGTCACCGTCTCGACGGGATAGAGCCCGACGGCGGACTCGCCGGACAGCATGACCACGTCGGCGCCGTCGTAGATCGCGTTGGCCACGTCGGAGGCCTCCGCGCGCGTCGGCTGGGCGTGGCTGATCATGCTCTCGAGCATCTGCGTGGCGACGATGGAGAGCTTGCCGGCGTCGTTGGCCCGGCGCACGAGCATCTTCTGCAGGGCGGGCACCTCGGCGGCGGACAGCTCGACGGCCAGGTCGCCGCGGGCGATCATGATGCCGTCGGCCGCGTCGAGGATGTCGTCGATGCGGTCGAGCGCGAGCGGATGCTCGATCTTCGCGATGATGCGCGTCGGCGCCCCCGCCTTCTGGATGATGCGGCGGGCCTTGAGGATGTCGTCGGGCGAGCGAACAAAGGAAAGAGCCACATGATCAATGCCGCACTTGAGGCCCATCTCCAGGTCGCGCAGGTCCTTCGCGGTCAGCGCGGGCAGGTCGATGTCGGCGCCGGGCAGGTTGATGCCCTTGTGCTCCTTGAGCTTGCCGCCGATGACGACCTCGCAGTCCACCCAGTTCGAGCCGGTCTTGAGCACGGACAGCACGATGGAGCCGTCGTCCAGGCGGATCTCCATCCCCTTCCTCACGGTCTGGGGGAGCTTCTTGAAGCTCGTGGAGAATTCCTCGGCCGTTCCCGGGATGTCGGCGACGCTGATGCGCGTCTTCGCCCCCTTGCGCAGGTCGATGGCCTCGCCGTTGCGCAGGCGGCCGACGCGCAGGCGCGGGCCCTGGAGGTCCATGACGACGGAGCAGGCGCGGCGGCTCTGCCGGGACATGGAGCGGATCAGGTTGACGTTCTTCTCGAGCTCCGCGAGCGAGGCGTGGGAGCAGTTCAGGCGGAACGCGTCGACGCCGGCGGCGAGCAGGTCGAGCATCACGGCGGGCTTGGCCGAGACGGGGCCGAGCGTGGCGAGGATCTTGGTGAGCTTGGGGCGGGTCGTCGGCGGCTTGTGCTGGTGATTGGACATTAGTTGTTTAGAACCTTCCTTAGATTCGCGCCGTTGACCGGCGAGACGACCCCTTTCTCCGTGACGATCGCGGTGACGAGCGCGTGGGGCGTGACGTCGAAGCCGAAATGATGGGCGTTCGCCCCCTTCGGAGCGATCTTGACCCCGAAGATCTCGACGACTTCCTGGGTCGAACGCTCCTCGATCGGGATGAGATCCCCGTGCTTGGTCGACAGGTCGACGGTGGTGGACGGGGCCACCACGTAGAACGGGATGCCGTGGTGCTTGGCGAGGATGGCCAGGCCGTACGTGCCGATCTTGTTGCACACGTCGCCGTTGGCGGCGATGCGGTCGGAGCCGACGATCACCGCGTCGATCTTCCTCGTCTTCATCAGGTGGGCGGCCATGTTGTCGGTGATGAGGGTCGCCGGGATGCCGGCCATCATCAGCTCCCACAAAGTCAGCCGCGCGCCCTGGAGGTAGGGCCGGGTCTCGCACGGGTACACGTGCGAGACCTTTCCGGCCAGCCAGCCTCCGCGGATCATGCCGACCGCGGTCCCGATCCCGGCGGTGGCCAGGGCTCCGGCGTTGCAGTGGGTGATGACGCTCGAGCCGCGCCGCAGGAGCCGCGCTCCGAGAGTCGCCATGCGGGCGTTGAAGCCGAGGTCGTCCTCGTAGTACTTCACCGCGGCGGCGGCCATGCGCTTGGAGAGGGTCTTCTCCGGGCCGGCCTTCGCGACGGCCAGCATGTGGTCGAGCGCGTGCATCAGGTTCACGGCGGTGGGGCGGGCGCGGCGCAGGACGGGCTCGGCCTTGAGCACGTCGGAGAGCTTGTTGCGGCGGGCGGCGAGCGCCATCCCGTAGGCGGCGGCGCAGCCGATCAGCGGGGCGCCCCGCAGGACCATGTCCTTGGTCGCCTTGGCCACGTCGGCGGCGGTGCGGCAGGTCGCGTACTTGACGGTCCTCGGCAGATAGCGCTGGTCGAGGACGATGAGGCGGTCCCCCTTCCAGACGATGTGCTTGATCGGGTCTTCGTGCAGCGGCTTCTTGGCCATTCTTTTTTCGAAAGCGATTATAGCTTTTAAGGCAGGGCCCGTATAAACGGGACGAGGGCGAACAAGGCTTGCTGCCTTGTTCGCCCTCGCACTTCGCGCCGGCGAGACCGAAGCGCCGCTCTTTAGGGGATGGAGTCCATCACCCGCTTGAGCTGCTCCTCCGTCTTGCCCACGATCTCGACCGTCTTCTCACGGCCGTTGGCCCCGCGCAGAATGCTGACGCGCTTTCCGGGAACCTCGAAGAACTCGGCGAGGTAATCCTTGAGCGCGGCGTTGGCCTTCTCGTCGACCGCCGGGGCGGCGACTTTCACCCGCAGCACGCTGCCGATGCGGCTGACCACTTCGTTGTCCATGGCGTTAGGAATGACGCGCACTTTCACGATCATGCAGGGGCCTCCTTGATGTCGGACTAGGGTGCAAAAATCTGTGTTCCGACGCGGATCATGTCCGCGCCTTCTTCGATCGCGATCTCGAAATCGCGGCTCATGCCCATCGAGAGCTTTCCTCCGGGCAGGTGCTCGTCCCTCAGCTCCCTCAGAAGCCTGAAGCTCGGCCTGACCGCTTCCAAGGGCTCGACGTTGGGCGCGATGCCCATGAGGCCTTGGAGCTCGAGGCGCGGGAGCTTGCTCACCGCCTCGATCAGTCCCGGCAGCTCCGCCGGGCTCACGCCGTACTGCGTCTCGCGCTCGGAGAGCTTCACCTGCAGCATCACGGGGAGCTTCCGGTCCGAGCCTTTCATCGCCGCGTCGAGCGCCGCCGCCAGCCTTTCGCTGTCCACGGAGTCGATCGCGTCGAAGGTCTGAACGGCCTTCTTCGCCTTGTTCGTCTGCAGATGCCCGATGAGGCGCCACCGGACCTTCCCCGCGAGCGGGCCGAGCTCCAGCTTCTTCTTCTCGGCGTCCTGCACGCGGCTCTCTCCCGCGTCCGTCACGAGGCCGGACGACAAGGCCTCGCGGACCGCGGCGAGCGGAGCGTATTTTGTGACCGCCACCAAGGTCAACGAGCCGCCGTCACGGTTCGTCCGTGCGGCTGCCGCGTTCATGCGGTAGCGGATTTTTTCTAGGTTGTCAATGAACACCGAACATAATCATTATAGCACACTTCGTGAGCGAAATTACACGGAATGGGCCGAAAGGCCTATTTAGACGCGGTTTTTCGACCTCTAGCTCCGCGCCCCCGTTTTTACCGGGATTTATCCATCCTGAAACATCCCGTACATGGGTCCGGGGTTAAGCTTCCGTCATGGACGCGCTCGAGCTCGCGTACACCCCCCACCCGGCGATGCGGACCCGAGTCTCTTTGATGGCCCCCATCGCCCCTTCCTGCCGCGAGAAGGAGACCGCCGGACTCGCCGTCGCCGCCGTCGCGAGCCTGGCCCTGATCGGCGCCGGCGCCGTGCTGGCCTCTCCCCGCGTCCCCGAGACTCCCGAGACGGTCGCCGGCGAGGCCCGCCCCTTCGAACGCCGCGAGGCCGCCCAGGCGGCCGCTCCGGCCTCGGCTTTCGCGCCGATGCCCCTGCAGGCCGAGCCGACCCCGGTCGAGACCCGCTCCGCGAGCCCCGCCCCGCTCCTCGGCGACCTCGGCCCCGAGCCGGAGCCGGAGCCGGCCGTCTCCGCCTCCATCGCCTATGCCCCGCGCGAGCAGCACGTCCTGACCAGCTTCGACGGCACGCGCACCTTGTCCGACGGCCCCGTCATCACCCGCGCCGCCGCTCCCGCCGCGGCCCCCGAGCCCCGGCCCTTCCGCCCCGCCCCCGTGGTCTGGAACGCCCCCATCCAGTGGATCAGCGTCCATAAAGCCGGCCTTTGACGGTGCCTGGCATTCCACTTTTTCACTTTTTAGGATTTCTCCACGGGATAGCCGTAGCTCTGCCACTCCTTGAGCCCGCCGTGCAGTTCCATGACCGTGAACCCTTTCTGCGCGAGCTCGAGCGCGGCCTTCGGCGCGAGCTGGCAGGTGATGCTCCCGCAGTAGGTGACGATGGTCTTGCCCTTGGGGATCTCGGAGAGCATCTTGGGAAGGTCCACGAGCGGTATGTTCAGCGCGCCGTGGATGTGGCCCGCGTCGTAATCTTCGGACGAGCGGACATCGATGATCTGATAGCCGCTCGCCCCCTCCTCCATCAAGGCGTTGAGGCCGTAAGGGCTCATCTCGTACTTGAGCTTGGCGATGAAGTAGTCCGCGGCGGACGGCTCGTGCGTCTTCGGCGTCTTCAGCGGCTTCGTGGTCGCGTGCGGGGTCATGGGGCCTCCTTGAGCGTGGAACGGCTTCGGCGAGGAGGCTACCAAAGCCGCGCGCGCGTCCGGGTGACCGGGGCGTCAGGAAATTGTTCCGCCTTAGGGGTGCGAATTGATGGCGAGGATCGTGATGCAGCCGGGGTTTGGACCGTAATACCAGAAGACGCGAAAAGCCCCGGGCGTGCGATTCTGGGCGTAGGCCTCGAATACTTCTTCCCCGCGCGGACCCGAGAGAGAGTCGTACTTATGAGTGTTGAGGCCGGGGTGGCGAGGGTTCGTTTCCAGAAAGCCGAGGCATTTACGAACGGCCTTGAGGCGTGCGGACGAGCCGGAAGCGCCTGCGAGAGCCGAAAGCTGTCCTTCCGCCTCGGGCTGGAATATCAGGCGGAAGTTCACGCGTACTAGCCTGCTTTCGCGTGCTTGGCGAAGCTTCCCAGGTAGCGGCCCTCGCCTTCCTTCGCCTGCTTGAGGCCCCGAAGCACCGACGCCCGGGTCTTGGCGCTCAGGGAGTTGAAGCTGCGCGTCGGGATCAGCGACATCGGCTCGAGGAGGATCTGGCCGGCGTCGTTGACGTAAGCCATATAATGCTTCGAAACCTCCCCCTTCAGCACGACGCGCTTCTTCGAATCCGTCCGCGTCTCGCCGAGGAAGGTGAAATGCCCGTCCGCCAGCATCGTCGCCCCGCCTTTATTCTTGGCCATGCGTTTAGTGTAGCAGGAGTGGGAAAAATGTCAAGTGGGATATCCCACAAAAAGGAACGCCCCTTTCGGGGCGGTCCCATTTCAGATCGCGGCGAAGGCTTAGGCTTTCTTCTCGACGCGGAAGCCCTTCTCCTGCCAGGTCTGCAGGCCGCCGAACAGCTCCATGACCTTGAAGCCCTTCTCGGCGAGCACGAGCGCGGCCTTGGGGGCCAAGGCGCAGGTGAGGTTGCCGCAGTAGGTCACGATGGTCTTGTCCTTCGGCAAGGTCGCGAGCTTGCCCGGGAGGTCGGCGAGCGGGATGTTGAGCGCGGTCGGGAGGTGCCCCTCGGCGTACGCCTCGGCCGAGCGGACGTCGAGCACGAGCACGTCGGAGGACTTGAGGCCGCAGGAGGTCGGGGTTCCGTCGATGAGGAGACCCTTGAGCGTCCACGGGGTCATCTCGTAGGAGAGCTTGGCCTTGAAGTATTCCACGGCGGAAAGGGCGAGCGGCTTTTCGAGGGTCGGGGTCATTTTATGCTCCTTGGGTTGGGCTAAATCAATTTATCAATTACAACGGCCGTACGAAACTCTTGCCTGAACTCGGTATATAGGAAAGAAATTCCCGGCCCTTAACAGTAGCGGCAAAGATGTTTCCGTCCTTGCGTATTAATTGATGCGCAAGCAAGTATCCGATAAAGTTGGTGAAGGCGTAATCCTTGAGGCGAGGTTGCTGCTCCTGAGCCTTGGTGTAATACTCCTTAATTGACTTCTCCGTTTCACCTTTGGGTGCGAGTGAATTGAGGTGCGCAAGAATCTCCAGCTGACTGCGGAAAATATGATCGTAGATCCCTTCGAATTGAGTTTGGATGATGAGCTTGCCTAGGCTCTTTACAAGCAGAGTGACGGCCCCGGGACGGGAGCCAACGGGCGGATTGATTTTCCTCTTTTCCAATTCTGCATAGATGTTGTTTTCGATCTCGACGAGCAAGGGGCTGTCGAATTCGCGCAATGCTTCCATGTTTAGGATGTGAGTGTCGCTGGGCGCGTTTGCTGGTGAATCGCTGTGTGCCGGTTGAGAAATTGCGGGGGTGTTCTGATTCGTGGTTGTCGGCTGAGCTAATGCTTCGGTGTCAGCGTCAAATCCTGGAAGTTTTACTTTCCGCGCGCGCCCAATCAGATTTGTGATGGGACTCTTAAACATGGACATGAATACCAGGCCCAGAATAAGAATAACGATTGGATACGCGATGACTTTGATTATTTCGTCCATGGGAATTCGTTTTTGAGAGAAGCCCCCCTGGTCCTTTCGAACCAGGGGGGCTTGTTTATCCTTCGCGAGGCATGGGAACTAACGTTGCCGTTAGTTCGGATGTCTCTTAATACATGTCTCCGCCGTGCTGATGACCGGCACCGGCCATCGCGGGCTCCTTCTTCTCCGGGATGTCGGAGACGAGGACCTCGGTGGTGAGGATGGTGCCGACGATCGAGACGGCGTTCTCGAGCGCGGTGCGGGTGACCTTCAGCGGGTCGACTATGCCGGCCTTGAAGAGGTCGACATACTCGCCGTTGGAGGCGTCCAGACCGATGCCCTGAGCGGAGCTCAGGATCTTCTGGACGACGACCGAGGCTTCCTGGCCCGAGTTGTCCGCGAGCTGACGGATCGGAGCCTGGAGAGCGCGCCGCACGATCTGGCCGCCCGTCGTCTCGTCCTCGTCCGCGCCCTTGAACTTGTCGAGAGCCTCGCCCGCGCGCAGCAGCGCGACGCCGCCGCCCGCGATCATCCCCTCTTCGACGCCGGCGCGGGTCGCGTTGGACGCGTCCTCGACCTTCGCCTTCTTGGCCTTCATCTCGGTCTCGGTGGCCGCGCCGACGTTGATGACCGCGACGCCGCCGGAGAGCTTAGCCAAGCGCTCCTGGAGCTTCTCGCGATCGTAGTCGGACGTGGTGTCCTCGATCTGGCGGCGGATGGCGTCCGCGCGCTTCTTGATCTCGGTCTTGTCGCCGAGGCCGGAGACGATCGTCGTGTTGTCCTTGTCGATGACGATGCGCTTCGCGCGGCCCAGCATGTCGAGGCCGACCTTCTCGAGCTTGTGGCCGAGCTCCTCGGAGATGACCTGGCCGTGCGTGAGCACGGCGATGTCCTGCAGCATCTCCTTGCGGCGGTCGCCGAAGCCCGGGGCCTTCACGGCCGCGCACTTCAGGGTCCCGCGGAGCTTGTTGACGACGAGCGTCGCCAGGGCCTCGCCCTCCACGTCCTCGGCGAGGATCAGGAAGGGCTTGCCGGTCTGCACGATCTTCTCGAGCACCGGGAGGATGTCGTTCATGGCGGAGATCTTCTTCTCCGTGATGATGATGTACGCGTCCTCGAGGACGGTCTCGAGGCGCTCGGTGTCGGTGACGAAGTACGGAGACACGTAGCCGCGGTCGAACTGCATGCCCTCGACGACGTCGAGCGTCGTCTCGGAGGACTTGCCTTCCTCGACGGTGATCACGCCCTCATGGCCGACCTTCTCCATGGCCTGGGCGATCATGTTGCCGATCTCGACGTCGTTGGCGGAGATGGTCGCGACCTGCGCCTTCTCTTCCTTGGTCTTGACCGGGCGGGAGTTCTTCTTGAGCTCCTTGACGACGAGCTCGAGCGCCTTGTGCATGCCGCGCTGGATGGACTTGGAGTTCGCGCCGGCGGTGACGTTGCGGATGCCCTCGGAGAGGAGCGACTGCGTCAGGATGATCGCGGTCGTCGTGCCGTCGCCGGCGACGTCGTTGGTCTTCGAGGCGACTTCCTTGACGAGCTGGGCGCCCATGTTCTCGTAGGCGTCCTGGAGCTCGATCTCCTTGGCGATGGTGACGCCGTCATCGATGATGACGGGCGAGCCGAACTTCTTCTCGAGGACGACCGAGCGGCCCTTGGGTCCGAGAGTGCACTTCGTCGCGTTCGCGAGCTTGTCCACGCCTTCCTTCATCTTGCGGCGAGCGTCGTCCGAGAAAATAATCTGCTTAGCCATGATTGTTATCTATCTCCGTTATAAGGGAATTGAGGGCTTGTCCGTATTTACTTCAGGATCCCGAGGATGTCGTCCTGGTGCATGATGAGATAATCCTCATCCTCCAGCTTGATCTCGGAGCCCGAGTACTTGCCGTACAGGATCTTGTCGCCGACCTTGACGTCGAGCGCGATCACCTTGCCGTCTTCGGTCGTCTTGCCCTTGCCGCACGCCGCGATCACGCCTTCCTGCGGCTTTTCCTTCGCGGAGTCGGGGATGATGATCCCGCCGCGCTTCGTCTCCTTCGCTTCCACGGGCTTGACGAGCACGCGGTCGCCGAGGGGCTGGATCTTCACTTTCGAGAGAGTCGCTTCGGCCATCTGAATTACCTCCGGGTATCTTACCGTCTTAAATTCCGGCGAGGAGTTTATTGGCACTCGCCGCCATCCAGTGCTAATTATAACACGAGGTCCCGAAAGTTGTCAATCGAATCATTCGACTGCCAGTTAACGGGCGGGGCTGATGGGCGGGGGCGGGGAAGCGACGACCCTCGGGGACGGGCGCGATTGGCCGCGCCCTCCGGGATAGACGCGACTATGAAGACCATGGTCGCGTCTATCCCAAGCCCCTCGGGTCGTCGCTTCCCCGCCCCCCTGTATGCGCCTCGCTGCCGTGTGCTTTATAACATCGCGAAGCGATGAACCACGCGACCCCCGCGCTTCCGGGAGGAAGGGGCGAAGGATCGACGCCCCGAGGGGCGTGGGTCGCGCGACGGAGATGCTCATGGTCGCGCAAGACCCCCGAGCGCGGCTCGATGCCGCGCGTCCCCGAGGGGCGTCGATCCTTCGCCCCTCCCTGTTTCAGCGGAACCGCGGGGTCTAGTGGTTCTGCCCCGGGAAGACGCGGCGCAGGAAGCTCATCAGCGCCTCTTGGGCCTTGGGCTGCTCGACGGGATGCTGGGGCTCGAGGTAGGGCGGGGCGGGAGGCGGATCGTCGTTGGTGAAGGTGCCGGTGATGGGCGGCGGCACGGGCGTCTTGAACTCGGGGACGGAGAGCACCCGGCGGACGACGGGCTCGACGGCTTCCGGGGCGGCGGCCTCGGGGGCCGTCGCGGCCGGGGGCGGCGGCGGAGGAGGCGCGGCGCGGACGGGGGCGGGCCGGGGCGCGGGCGTGGGCTCGGCGGCGGCGGCCCTGAGCAGCTCGGGGGAAGGGCAGAGGCGGTTGAGGTCCTCCTCGAGGCGGCGGATCACTCCGAGCGCCTTGGCCAAGGAGAGCTCCTTGTCCGACAGTTCCTTGGAGAGCTTGTCCACCAGGCGGTTGCGGATCGCGAGGTCCCCCTCCGACTGCGTGGCGCGGCGCTTGGCCGTGTCGAGGTCGCTTCGCATCTTCTCCGCGGCCATGCGGATCTCGGCGAGCTGGGCTTCGCGGGTGGCGAGGGTGGTCTGGGCCTGGACGAGGGCGGCCTGGCTCTTGCTCAGGGCCTCCTCGAGCTCGGCGATGCGCGGCATGCGGATCTCGAGCATGGTCGCGGTCTCGCGGGCGGAGGCGAGCTCCTGCTTGAGCGCGGAGATCTGGCGCTGGAGCGAGGTCACGAGGGACTTCTCGTCGCGGCGCGTCTCGAGCTCCTTCATGAGGTCGGCGACGTGGGAGAACAGGCGGGTGCTCGCGCCGTCGAGGAGGGCGTCGACGTCGTTGGCGGTTGGCGGCCCGCCGAGAGGCGCGGAAGGAGGGGTCATGGCCTGATGCGCGTCGAGGGCGCGGACGATGTCCTCGAACTCGCCCGCGCGGCGCCAGTTCTTCTCGGCGATCTCCCCCTCTCCGGGGCAGACGAGAGTGGTCATCGTGAAGCCGGGGAGCGCGGCGAGAGCCGCGGGCTCGTAGCTGCCGGGCACCTCTCCCTTCATGTAGGTCCAATATTTCATCGATTGTCTCCGGGCTTGTTCTCCGAGAACGTCTCCTGGATCCGGTGGAATTTGGCGAGGAACTCCCGCATCTCGGCGCGCAGGATCTGCACGTCCTGGTCAGTGAGGGTCTTGGCCTGCAGGAGGCGCTCGTGCGAGGCCGAGGCCTGGCGGCGGAGCTCGCCGACGCTGCCGGAAAGCTCCCCGGCCTTGGAGCGGGCGGCAGCCACATCGGCCTCCAGGTCGTTCACCCTTCTTCGAGCCTCGAGCAGCGCCTTCTCCGCGTCGGCGCGGCGCTCGCGCTCGAGCGCGAGGTCGGACTCGCGAGCGAGCTCCCGGGACTCGCGGCGCGACAGCTCGGCGCGGGCGCTCTCCAGCTCGCCGGACAGCCGGGCGTTCTCGAGCTCGGCCGCGCGGCGAGCGGAATCCGACTCCAGCGCGGCGCCTTCGTAGGCCGACGCGGCCTCGGCGAGGCGGCGCTCGAACTCGGCGGCGAGGCCGGCCAGGGCGTCGAGCTTGGCGCGCAGCGCCTCGTTCTCCCGGGCCAAGGTCTCGACCCGGACGTCGCCGCCCTTCCGCGGGCGCGGGACGTCGGGCGCCGCGTCGGCGGCCGCGGTCACGTCCCGGATCGGGGCCAGCCGGGGATAGCCCTGCCAGGACAGTTCCCCCAGCCAATCCATCGAGTCTTCATTCGGCGGCATGCTTATTAAGGATAGGTCCTCCCTGTTACAATTTCAAGGCTATTTGATACATTCCATACGTGAGCAAGCGCCCCCTTGTCCTTATCGTTGACGACGAGCACGATTTCCGCGCCATCTGCGCGCATGTCCTCGAGCGCGGCGGCTACGACACCGTGACCGCTCCCGACGGAACGGCGGGGCTGGCCGCGTTCACGGAGCACAAGCCCGACCTCGTGGTTCTCGACGGCAATCTTCCCGACCTGGACGGGATCGAGGTGTGCCGCCGCCTGCGCAAGCTCCCCGGCTCCGAGAAGGTCCCCGTGCTCATGTGTACAGTGCGTTCGGCCATGGTCGCCATCCAGGAAGGCCTCGACGCGGGAATCACGGACTACGTGCTCAAACCCTTCGAGATGGACGCCCTCCTCGAGCGCGTCGCCGGCGCGCTCGAGACGGCCCGGCGTTGAAGGCGAAGCTGGCCGTCGTCGACGACGACGAAGAGATGCTCGGCCTGGTGGCGCTGGTTCTGGGCAAGAGCGGCTACGAGGTGAAAACCTACGCCACTCCCGGGCGTTTCCTCGACTCCCTGGACAAGACCTTGCCCGACCTCTGCGTCCTCGACATGAAGCTGCCCGGGATCCATGGCCGCGACGTGATCCGCGTCCTGCGCGAGAACGCGGCCACCAAGAGGATGCCGATCCTGGCCATCACCGCTTCCGAGCGCGCCACGCCCGACGTGATCAAGAGCCTCGAGCTCGGCGCCGACGAGTACATGGGCAAGCCGTTGGATCTGGAATTGTTCGTCGTGCGCGTCGCGGGGCTGCTGCGCCGCAGGCCCGCGGCCGCGGCGGCGCCGCCGCCGTCGGAGAGCCTGCGCTTCATCGACATGACGGTCTACCTCGACGAGCACCGCGTCGAGGTCGCGGGCAAGCCCGTGACGTTGACGCATCTCGAGTTCAAGCTGCTCGCGTATTTCCTGCGCCATCCCCAGCGCGTGGTCACCCGGGGCATGCTGCTCGAAAAAGTGTGGGACACGGAGCCCGACATGTCCACGCGCACCGTGGACAAGCACGTCGAATCCCTGCGCAAAAAGCTTCCCGCCTTCGGCGCCCACGTGGAGACCGTGATCCGCGTGGGCTACCTCTTCCGCCCCTAGAGCCGGCTAGGGAAGGAGATAGCCGTAGCGCTTCAGGACGGCGCGGCTCTTCGGGCCCAGAATGTAGTTCCTGAGACGGCGGGAGAGCTTTGGATTGTTCCGGGCGCCGTGCTTGAGAATGACCAGCCCCTGATCGATCGGCGTGTAGAGCGCCTGGTCGACCTCCACCCAGACGCCCTTGTCCTTCCACTGCGCCGTCTCCACGATGGACCGGGCGGTGAAGCCGGCGTCGGCGGCCCGCGTGGTGATGAACTGGTTCGCCTGGCCGAGGCTCTCGCCGTAGACCAGCTTGGCGGAGACCGCGTCATGGACGCCGGAGGCCTTGAGCGCCGCCTCCGCCTGCCTTCCGTACGGCGCCGTCACGGGGTCCGCCAGCGCGATCTTCACGATCGACGCGTCCTTGAGCGCGGAGAGTCCTTGGGAGAGGTCCATTTTCTTGAGGGTCCAAAGGATCAAGGTGCCCGTGGCGTAGCGGTCCGGCTTGGCGGCGGCGAAGCCGTCCTGGAACAGCTTCTCGGGAAATTCCATGTCGGCCGACACGAAAAGATCGAACGGCGAGCCGTTCTCGATCTGCGCCACGAACTTCCCGGACGCGCCGGGCGTGAGGACGAGGTCGACGCCGGTCTCGGCCAGGAAGCCCGGGCGGATCTCCTCCATCACGGGCATCATGTTCGCGGCGACGGCGACGGAGAGCGATTCGGCTGGGGCGGCCCGGACGAAGCCCGGAAGCGCGAGGGCGAGCAGCAGGTGTTTCGCCTGCCCCTGGATTTCCATACCGTTATATACTACTATACATAACGATGCGTCAAGCCCCGGCCCTGACGATATGACGAGCTTCTGGCAGCCCCTGGCCTTGTCCGTGGAGCTGGCCGCCGCGACGACGGCCGTCCTTCTCGTCGTGGGGCTCCCGCTCGCCTACTGGCTGGCCTTCAGCCGAAGCCGCCTGCGTCCGCTCGTCCACGCCCTGGTCAGCCTCCCCCTCGTCCTGCCCCCGACGGTGCTCGGATTCTACCTCCTGATGCTGCTCGGCCCGGCGGGACCGTTCGGGCGGTGGCTCGAGAGCGTCCTGGGCCTGCGTCTCGTCTTTTCCTTTCCCGGGCTCGTCATCGGCTCGGTGTTTTACAGCCTTCCGTTCATGGTCCAGCCGATCGAGACCGCTCTCGCCGCTCTCCCCCCCTCGCTCGCCGAGGCGGCCTATGTCCTGGGGAAGACCCGCTGGGAGACCTTCTGGCGGGTGCTTCTGCCCAACGTGCGGCCGGCCGTGCTGACCGCCGCGGTCCTCAGCTTCGCTCACACCATCGGCGAGTTCGGCGTCGTCCTGATGATCGGAGGCTCGATCCCCGGCCGGACCCGGGTCGCCTCCATCGCCATCTTCGCCGAGGTCGAATCGATGAACTACGCCATGGCGCACCGGCACGCGCTGATCCTCCTGGCCGTGACTTTACCGGTCCTGTTGGCGCTTCAAATTTATCGCCGCCGTCCCGTCGAGGTGCTCTGATGCTCAAGGCGAGCCTGCGCAAGACCCTCGACACGACCGACGGCGCCCAGCTCCTCGAGGCCGACTTCGAGCTGGCGCAAGGCGCCGTGACCACCTTGTTCGGCCGCTCGGGCGCGGGCAAGACCACGATTCTTCGGATGCTGGCGGGCCTGACCCGCCCCGACGCCGGCAGGCTGGAGTGCTCGGGGCGGGTCTGGTTCGACGCGGCGGGCGGAGTGGACGAGCCCCCTCAGCGCCGGCGTGTCGGCTTCGTCTTCCAGGACCACGCGCTCTTTCCCAACATGACGGTCGAGGAGAACCTGCGCTTCGCCCTGCGCCCGGACCAGGACGCGGCCGCGGTGGGCGCCATGCTCGAGATCGCCGGGCTCTCTTCGCTGGCGCGCCGCTACCCCGCGAATCTGTCGGGCGGACAGAAGCAGCGGGTGGCGCTCGCGCGCGGCCTCGTGCCGGAGCCGGGGCTGCTCCTCCTGGACGAGCCTCTCTCCGCCCTCGACGAGGAATCGCGCGCCGAGCTGCAGGACGAGCTCCTGCGCCTGCATCGCGCCAGGAAGTTCACGGCGCTATTGGTCAGCCACGACCGAGGTGAAATCTCCAGGCTGTCGACGACCGTGCTCGTCCTGTCCGGCGGGCGGGTGGCGGCCCGCTCCTGATGGCGCGCAAGAGAGGCGCCCGCGACGTCGACGCGCTGCTGCGCCGCAGGCTCGGCCTGCTCGAGCGCATCGGCGCCCTGGGCTCGATCACGGCCGCGGCGCGCGCGGTCGGGCTGAGCTACAAGGCGGCCTGGGACGCCGTGTCGGCCCTGAACGCGGCGTCGGACGAAGCCCTCGTGGAGCGCGTCGCCGGCGGCGCGGGCGGCGGCGGCACCCGGCTGACCGCCAAGGGCCGCAAGCTCGTCGCGGCCTTCCGCGCGGTCGACAAGGAACGCCTGAGCTTCCTGCGCGGGCTCGGCGGGAAGGCCGGGGAACTGGCCCCTTTGCTCGGCTGGCTTCGCCGGCTTTCGATGCGGACCTCGGCGCGCAACCAGTTCTTCGGCGTGGTGTCCGGCCTGCGGCGCGGCGAGATCAGCACGGAGGTGGCCTTGGCTCTACGCGGCGGCGACCGCCTCGTCGCCGTCATCACCAATGAGAGCGTGCGTGAACTCGGCTTGGCGCGCGGCGTGTCGGCGTTCGCGCTGGTCAAGGCTTCGTGGGTCCTCCTCTCCTCGGGCGGCTCGGTCCCCTCCGCCGGCGCGCGCAACGTCTTCGCCGGCCGCGTCGAGAGGCTCTCTCCGGGGAAGGTCAACACCGAAGTCCTGGTCCGCCTGCCCGGCGGGGCGCCTCTGGTCGCCGTGCTCGCCGAGGCGGCAGCGAAGAGGCTGTCATTGCGTCCCGGCCGCACGGTGCGGGCGAGCGTCAGTCCCGGCAGCATCATCCTCGGCGTGAACGTCTAGCCTCGGTCAGGGCTTCGCGGGTTTCGCCGGCTTGTCGGGATCGGCCGGCGCAGCGGGTGTTCCGGGATCCGCGGGCGGGGCCGGCGACGCGGCTTTGGGCGCGCGTCGTCCGCCGCCGCTGCCGTCTCCCCGTCCGCCTCCATCGCCGTTCCCGCCTTGCCTTTTTCCCCGGCCTCCGCCCCGGCCGTTGCCGCGGCCTTCGGACGAGGACTCGTCGCCGCCGGTGCGTCCGGATCGGCGCATCTGCTCCTTGCGCTCGCGGCGCAGGCCCCGCATGCGCTCCTGGACCGCCGCGCGCTCCTCGCGGGTCTTCGCGGCGCGGAATTCGTCGTGGAGCGCGGACATCTTCTGACGGTGCTCGGCGTGCTTGTCGCGGCGCTGGCGGGCGTTCTCCTCGGCTCCGACCGCCTCCGGCGCGGCCGTCCGGGGCTTGGGCGGCTCGCCGCACGGCGCGGGAAGGGCCAGGAGGACGAGGAGCGTCGCGAGGGAGATTCTCATAGCAGGATGATATCCGCCCTTCCCCGGGTTGTCAATCGCGATAGATGAAAGTGCCGACGTTCTTCCCGGCGAGCGCTTTGGCGACGTTGCCGGGCTTGAGGCCGTTGATGATGCGCAGGCTCGTCATGTGGCGCGCGTGCCGCATGTTCTCGAGCACGACGCGCTCCAGCGCCAGGTCCCCCAGATCGAGCGCCAGGAGTTCCGAGACGCTGATGCGCGGGATCAGCGTCGCCTTTCGGTCCTTCTTCGGGTCGGCGGTGTAGAGGCCGTCGACGTCCTTGATGTAGGTCAGGGACTTCGCGCCGAGGTATTCGGCGGTCAGGTAGGTGCCCGAGTCCGTCCGGTTCGCCGGGATGCGCGCGCCCATCGGCGGCTTCTCCCAGTAGTCGTAGGGCGGCATGCCGCTCATGATGGGCAGGCAGTCCATCGCGAGATACAGCGGGAGCTTGTCGAAATCGTCGGGCATGATGTAGACGCCGCCGTGCTTGGCCAGGAGCATCTGGAGCATGCGCGCGTTCTGGCGCGGCGGCGCCTCGCCGAGCGCGGCCAGCACTCCGGTGGGAAGCCCGAGGCCCAGGGCGATGTCGTAGGCGTGCCGCGCGCGCGTGCCGCCGCCCGAGCATATGATCATGCGGTGGCCGCGCTTGAGGCGCGCGAGTTCCGCGACGAGCGGGTAGACGGCGGCGCGTCCGCGGTCCATCACGCTCTGTCCGCCGAACTTGAGGACGTGCACGTCCGGCAGGATGCGCACGATCGGGCTGGTCTTCATCGTCCGGCCTCCTTCGGGGCATAGATCACCGTGCCCGTGCTCCGTCCGGCGAGGGCCTTCGTCAGCGAGCCCGGCTTCAGACCGTTGGTCACGACGATCTCCCGCACGTGGCGCGCGCTCAGCATGGTCTCGAGCGCCATGCGCTCCACGATCAGGTCCTCGTCGGGCAGGCGCAGCAGGTCGCGCGCCGAGACCCGGCGCAGGAGCTCGGCGCGGGGGACGCGCTTCGGGTCCGCCTCGTGCTGGCCGTCCTGGTCCTTGAGATAGACCACGCGGCGGGCGCCGATGGTCTCGGCGAAGACGAAGAGCCCGAAGTCGGACCCGTTCATCGGCAGGCGGCCGCGGCGCGGCGGCTGCTCCCAGTAGTGATAGGGCGGCATCCCGATCATGATCGGGATCATCCCCGAGGCGAGCTTATGGGGCAGGTCCCAGAAGTGGTCCTTGGTCATCGAGATGCCGCCGTGCTTGGCGAGCAGGGCCTGGAGCATTTTCATGTTCTGCTCCTCCGATGCCCCGGCCAGGTGCGCCAGCCCTCCCGTGGGCAGGCCGAGGTCGAGCGCGATCTTGAAGACGTGGCGCGTGCGCGCTCCTCCGCTCACGCCGATGACGAGGTTGTGCCGTTTTTTGAGGCGGGCGATCTCCGAGACGAGCGGAAGGATCGCGGAAGCGCCGCGATCCATGATGCTCGCGCCGCCGATCGCGATGACTTCGACGTCGGGGAGGATGACCACCTCCTTCTCGGTCGCGCTCGCGCGCAGGACGCCCTTGTCCATGAGCGACTCGGCCTTGAGTCCTCCCTGAAGGTGCTTCTGCCGCAGGGCGGCGCGCTCTTCACGCATTCCTTTCCTCCTCGGACGACGCTGAGTTTCCCCGCGCGCGCAGCAGCCGGGCCGCGACGACGCCGCTGGCCGCCCCGAACGCCAATTGGGACGAGCCCTGGAGCGCGGCGGCGGCGTAGAGCGCGGCGTTCCCGTCCACGAGCCAGACCACGGCGAGTATGCTGGACAGCCGGGCGGCGGCGGCGAAAGCCGAGATGACCACGAAAGGAACGGTGCGCCCGCGCAGGGCGCCGAAGGCGGGCGCGGCCGCGTCGACGACAAGGCCGGGCGCCAGGTGCTTGAGGATCTCGAACACGCCGTAGCGCCCGTCGCCGAAGAGGAAGGAGATCACGCCCAAGGTCGTGCCGGCGACGGTGGCGCCGAGGCGCATGCGCGTGCGGTCGGCGGCGACGAAGTAGAGCGGGAGCAGGAGCGCGGTCTTGTAGCCGGGCGCGAACGGTATCCCCGGCAGGATCTTCGCGAGCTTGGCGCCGAGCATGAGCAGGCAGACGCCGGAGAGCACGGCGACGTCGTCGCGCAGCTCGGCGCTGCTCATGCCCGACGCTAGGCCGCGCGCGCGGGCGACCGAGGAGTCGATGAGCCCCGGAAGAAAATCGACTTCTCCTTTAAGAATGCGGCGCAAGGTGGGCTGGCCCGCTTCCATGGCGCGCGCGTTCCTTCCGCCGCCGTCGCCCCGACCGCGGCCCCCTCCGCCTCCTCCCCCGCCGCGTTGCTCGGGCTCCGAGTCCAGCATGGACAAAGTCGCGGCGATCGTGCCCGCCACGGCTTCGGGGAGCAGCCAGCCGCGCAGCCCGGCCACGAAATCTCCCGGAGCGCCGGTGCGCCGCGCCCAGCCGGACGCGGCGACGACGGCGAGAACGCGCAGGATCATCCGCGCGCCGTGGCCGAGGCCGTCGGGATGCCAGCCCAGGCGCAATCCCAGGACGGTCCATTCGCGCGTCGCCGGGCCCGCGCCCTCCGGCGGGAAGAGCGCGAAGAGGATCAGGACGGAGAGCGAGAACGGCAGCAGGCGCGAGAGGGCGCGCGCGAGGTCCCTCATCGGCAGGCGCGCGAGCGTCCAAAGTCCCGCCTGCAGGAGGACCAGTGCCAGCAGCGGCTCCAGACCCTCGATGAAGAAGGCCGACAGCGAGATCGCGAGGAGGCAGCCGACTCGCGCGCGCGGTGAGTGGATCATGCCGCCGTAGTATAGCAGTCACGGAAGCGTCATCGAAATCAAATATGACGAATTTAAAGATTGCGCATATTATATTGCCGATGTATACTCTGGTCATGAGAGCCATTCGATTGGATCCGGGAGCCTTCGATCAGATCCGCGCTCAATTGCGCGCGACGCCGCAGGTGCGCCGTCTGCACCGTCTCCATGCCGTTCTACTCGTGGCGGGAGGCCTCAGCTGCCGCCAAGCCGCCCGTTTGCTCGGCGATTCCCCGCGCAGCGTGGAGTATTGGACTAATCGTTATGTTCGCGATAAATGTAATGGATTAAACGATAAAAAACATTCTGGACGCCGCCCGCGCCTGACGGCCGATCAGCTCGATCGGCTGCGCGCTGTGCTGGGCGGCTCTTCGTCGGACGCGCCGGCGCCTCCTGGCGGTTGGGATGGGAAAAGCGCGCGGGCCTATATCGACCGGCGCTGGGGTGTCAAGCTGGGGCTGCGGCGGGTCCAGGCGCTCCTGGCGTCGATCCGCCGTTCGACGGGCAAATAGAATGCGCAATAATATATTACGGTAAATACTCAAGTGCGCTGCAATTGTGCGCGTACGAAACATGAATTTCGCACCAATAAGGAACAATTGCGCCAGCTTAAATGATCCGTTCTAAGCCTCCGCAGTCGCCGGTCGCCGGCTTCCTCTTCCGGAAGGGACCGGCGGCTTTACTTTATACGCGCGCGAGTCTGATAGCCGCCGGCGTCGCGGTGCTCCTCGCGTCACCCCCCGCCGCCGCGGCGGCCGCGACTTTGCGCGTCGTCGGGACCAGCGTCATCAGCTCGGGCACGGTCAAGGTGTACTTCAGCGAGCCCGTCGACGCCAGCGCCGATAGCTCATCGAACTTCTCCCTGTCCCCCTCGATCGCGGTCAACTCGGCCGCGCGGCAGGATTCGAACTACTCCGCCCGGCTCACCCTCGGCGGAGCGCTGACGAACAACACGACCTTCACTTTGACGGCGTCCAACATCGTGGCGGTTTCCGCGAATACGCTCGACTCGGCGAGCAGCACGGCGACCTTCGCCGGCGTCAATCCCGCCCCCTTCTTCACCGACGACTTCAACCGCCTCGCCGCCGGAATCCTGGACAACGACGCGATCCCGGGCTCCTGGGACTCGGCTTTCTCCTGGATCGACTCCGGCAACACGGTCGCGCTCTCGACCTGGAGCGTGCGCGGCGACCACGGACTCGAGTCGCGAGACGCCTCGGCGACGGGCACGGCGGCCCGCTTGGTGAAGCGCTTCGGCGCCCAGACCCAGGTCTATCTGCGCGCCTATGTCTACCTGCCGTCGAGTTTCTTTTCGGCGATGGCCAACGGCTCCCAGCACGACCTGGTCGACGTCCTCTCCACCTTCAACTCGCGCTATGTCGGCGTCATCGCCCAAAAGGACGCCGGCGGCAATCCCCGCTTGATATGGGAGACCTTCAGCGGCGACGGCTACAAGAACTTCACGACCACCGTCACGGCGGACGCCTGGCACAGCGTCGAGATGCATGCCCCGCCCGCGGTCGCCGGGTCGAGCGCGACCTTCTGGCTCGACGGCGTGCTCGTGGGCCGTATTCCGGCCAACTACGCCGACGCCGTCTCATGGAGCACGGTCACGGTGGGACTCGGCTACATGGCCGACGCGACGGTCACGCACGCGGCCTATTTCGACGAGATCCGGACTTCCACCGTGACGTACATCGGTCCGATAGACCCGCCCGCCGTCAGGTCGGCCTCCGTCGTCGACGCCAACCAGGTCAAGGTCTACTTCGACATGGCGGTCAGCACGGCCGACGGGCGTTTCGTCGACCCCGCGCGCTACGCTTTGAACCCCGGCCCCGCCGTGACGGCCGTCGTCTCGACGGACTCGTTTACGGGAGTGCTCCTGACCGTCGCCGAGCAGGTCGACAACCGCTTCTCGACCGTGACGGTGGACGCCTCTTTGCTCGCGCCCGGCGGGACCAGCACGGCGACCTTCGTCCAGGTCCAGCCGGCGCGCTTCTTCATCGACGATTTCAACCGTCCCTACGACGGCCTGGACGACGAGGACCCGATCATCGGCGCTTGGCCGCTGGCGGAGACCTGGCTCGACGCGGGCAACGAGCTCCGGCTCTCGACGGTGAGCTTTCGCGGCGGCTACGGCCTCTACTCCCACGACAAGACCGTCGGCGTCGGCGCCCGTCTGCGAAAGACGTTCGCCGCCGGTCAGAGCAAGATGTATATGCGCCTCTACGTGTATCTGCCCTCGAGTTTCTTCTCCGCGATGGCCAACGGCGACCAGCAAGACCTCGCCGACATCTTCAGCGCCTCCAACGGCCGCTACGCCGGCGTCCTCGGCCAGAAGACCGCCGGGGGCGCCTCGGCATTGCTCTTCGAGGTCTTCGACAGCCTCGGCGTCTACAGCAACATCTCCATCCCCGTCACGGCCGACGCCTGGCACTCCGTCGAGCTCTACGCTCCCCCCATCGGGGCCTCAGTCAATCCCTCCTTCTGGCTCGACGGGGGTCTGGCTTGGAGCCCCACAGTCGACCTCTCCGACGCCGGCTCGTGGAACCGGGTCGCCGTCGGGCTCGGCTTCAGCGCCGCCGGCGCCGTCACCCACGCCGCCTATTTCGACGAGCTGAAAATCTCGACTTCGAACTACATCGGGCCGCTGACCGACATGCCTCCGGCCGGCTGCGCGAGCGCGCGCAACGTCAGCAAGAGCACGGGCCCCTACACGACGATCCAGTCCGCCGTCGACGACCTGCCCAAGTCCCTGTCCGGGCACGCGTGCGTGGTGATCAAGGACGGGGCCACCTACGCCGAGCAGGTGACGGTGCAGAACTTCACGAACAACGGCTCCTCGATCACGATCATGGCCGATCCGGCGTCGGGACTGCGCCCGGTGGTGACGCCGCCCGCGGCGTCGACCGCGGCGTTCCGGATCATGAACTCCTCGGTCGTCATCGCCGGGCTCGACGTCGCCTCGCTCTCGGGCTCGAGCATCCCTTACGCCATCTGGGCCTCCTCGGCCTACGTGACGATCTCGAGCGTGAGCGTCAGCACCATGGGGACGACGGGGCGGGGCTTCTACACGGCGGGCATCCGGATCAGCTCGTGGAGCGTCGTGAGCTACAGCTCGGTGACGGCGTGGAACTCCCACGGCCTCTGGCTCGACGGCTCCACGATGACGGCGGTCAGCTACAGCACCTTCTCGGCGCGCGGCTCGGGCGTTTACGGTCTGCTCGCCACGGGAGCCTCGTCCAACACTTTCACCGTGGTGCTGGCCTCCAACACGCTCGGGACGGCGTGGCGCTTCGCGAGCGGCTCGCATCGCAACACCGTCTCCTTCAGCAGCGCCGCGAGCCGGGCGGCGTCGTCGAACGTCGTCGACCTGCTGGCGTCCTCTTCGAACACCATCACGGGCTTCTACGCGTCCAACACGGACACCTGGGGCAACGGCATCTCCCTGGACGCGACTTCGGGCAACAACACGCTCACGGGCAGCACGGTCGCGGCGCAAGGCTCTCTGACCTTGTCGATCAGCGGCAGCATGAACGTGGTCGACGGCCTCTTCGGGGTCACGGCCGGCATCACCAACGCCCTCATCCTCTCCGGCAACAGCAACACCGTGCGCCGCAGCACTTTCTCCAACTCCAGCAGCGGCAGCGCGCAGGCCTGCAGCATCAGCGGAAGCCGCAACCTCCTCTCCGAGTCGTACTGCCAGGGCAACGGCGACGGGCTGCGCGTCAGCGGCACCGACAACCGGGTCAGCTCGAGCACTCTCCACTCCAACAACCAGAGCGCCGTGGTCTTCGGCGGAGGCTCGGGCAACATCGTCGAGTACGCGCGCGTGCTCGCCCCCGGCTCCGGCTCCGGCGCGCGCGGCGTGAGCTTCGAGTCCGGCCGCGGCGCGATCACGCGCAGCACCGTCACGTCGGGCGGCTACGGCGCGCTCGCCGTGTCCGTCTCCAGCGCGACCATCCTCGACTCGTACGTCCAAGGCTCGACCGCGGTCGCCGTCTACCGCTCCACGGCGTCCTACATCGCCGGCAGCCGCCTGGAGGCCGACGGCGGCGCCGGCATCGCTCTCCACGTCCAGGGCAGCCTGGACGTGACGGCGACGTCGAACACCTTCCGCGCGGGAGCGCAGGGCTACTCGCTGCTCCTCTCCACGGGCAACGCGGGACTGATCGTGATCTCGACGAACTCCTTCCTCGCCGGGCCGCGCTACGGACTTTTCATCGCCACGCAGACCGCGGGGGCGCAGATCTGGGTGACCTCCAACACGATCGTCTCCTCGATCTCCGCCTCCGCCGACACCTACGGCGTCTACCTGGACGGCTTGACCACGGGAGCGACGATCCAGAACAACGCGGTCGTGTGGCGCCGGTCCGCCTCGCAAGCCGGCTTCACCGGCTACGGCCTGTTCGCGCGAAGCGCGAACAACCTCAATATCGACCACAACCGCATCGGCCAACCGGACATGATCACCGCGGGCTCCTTCGTCGGCGCCTACTTCGCGGGCGTGACGCAGACGGCGTTCAAGTTCAACGACGTCCTCTCGACCGGCACCGGATTGACCAACGCCTACCTGCTGCAGTTGGACGGTTCGACCCTCACGATCCGCAACAACGTCTTCCTGGCCTCGATGACGGTGACGGGCTCCTCGGCGTCGCTCACGGCCGACGCGGCCTCGGGCTTCGACTCGAACTACAACGACTGGTTCAGCTCGAACACGGCCAACACCGTGGTCTGGGGCGGCGCGGCCTACGCCTGGCCGTGGTCGGGGGCGTTGGGAAAGGACGCGGGCTCGATCTCGGCCCATCCGCAGTGGTTCGACCCGTCGGCCGGCGTCGAGGACTACCACCCGCGTTCGACGGGCGGCCGCTGGAACCCGGCGACGCAGTCCTTCGCGGCCGACGCGGCGCACTCCCCCGTCGTCGACGCCGCGGACCCGGCAGAGCCGTACGCCGCGGAGACCAGCCCCCGCGGTCCCGCGGCGAACATGGGCTCCTACGGCGCGACGGCGGAGGCCTCGCGCTCCGTCAGCCTGGCCCCCGAGTCCATCCTGCTCACGGGACTGCATCTCTCGAGCGCCACGGTCTCCTTCGTTCCGGCCAACGGCACGAACCAGATGGTCGAGCTCTCCACCGCCGCGGACTTCACGGGCGTGGTCTTCACCTCGGTCACCGCCAATCCCGTGCCCTCCGTCCTGGCCGTCTCGGGCCTGAGCCCCAACACGATCTACCACGCGCGCGCGGGCTCGCTCGTGGGCGCGACGACCCACTACGCGGCGGCGGGCGGGTCCCCCCGGTCCTCGCCGGCCAAGCCCGTGAGCGCGGGGTCGGTCAAGGCGGTGTGGAGCTCGTCGTTCACGGCGACCTGGGTCTCGCGTCCGTCGAGCCCTCCGGACGCGTCCTCCGAGTCGGCGCGGGGTTATCTGCTGGAGACCTCCACGGCGCCGGACTTCACGGGGACCGTGCTCTCGAGCTTCACCCCGAACATGAGCCTGAGCACCTTGACGTTCACGGGGCTGGCGTATCCCGCGACTTACTATCTGCGCGTCGGGACCCTCGACTGGGACGGGAGGGCGTCCTTCACGTCCTTGGGCTCCACGCAGACCGCGCGCGCGTCCTACTCGGGCTGCGCCGCGAGCGCGCTGGTCTCCAAGACGGGAGAGGGACTGGCCACCATCCAGGCGGGCGTGGACTCGCTGCCCAACCCGCTGACCGGGCACGCCTGCGTCGTCGTGCTCGACGGGGCGACCTACGCCGAGCAGGTGACCGTGCGCAACTTCATCGTCGGCGGCTCGACGATCACCATCATGGCCGACCCGGCGTCGGGCCTGCGCCCGGTGGTGGCGCCTCCCGCGGGCTCGACGGCGGCCTTCCTGATCGCCAACGCCTCGGTCAACGTTTCCGGCATCGACGTCAAGCCGACCGCCGCGGTCCAGTACGGCGTCTGGGGCTCATCGGTCCACCTCCGGATCAGTTCGATGAACGTCGACTCGGGCGGGCGCATCTGGCAGGCGGGCGTGAGTCTCTCGAGCCGCAGCGCGATCAGCTACTCCAGCGTGACCGTCCAGGCCGCGCACGGCCTGTGGCTCGTCGGCAGCACGATGACGGCGGTGTCCTACAGCACCTTCCAGGCGGGCAGCGCGTCCTTCTACGGGCTGCTCGCGACCGGCGCCTCGTCCAATACCTTCACCGTGACGCTGGCCTCCAACACCCCCGGGACGGCGTGGCGCTTCGCGAGCGGCTCGAACTACAACGCCGTTTCCAACAGCACGGCCGCGAGCTCGGTGTCCGTCGTCGACGCCTTGACCTTGGCGGGCTCCTCCTCCAACACCTTCACGGGGATGTTCGTCTACAACGCCCACGGCAGCGGCCGCGGCCTCAACTGGGACTCGACGTCGAACAACAACGCCGTCTACAACAGCACCGTCTCCGCCTCCGGCACGTGGGTCGTCTCCATCAACGGCGGCATGAACCGGCTCGACGGGGTCTTCGGGCCGCGCAGCGGCAACAGCAACGGCCTGAGCCTCGGCGGCAGCGGCAACACCGTCCTGCGCAGCACGTTCTCGACGACCAGCGGCGGCAGCGCCGGCGCCTGCGCGCTCAGCGGCAGCGGCGGCCTCATCAGCGAGTCGTACTGCGGCGGCGTGAGCGGCAACGGCGTCTATTTCACCGGCT
Organism: Elusimicrobiota bacterium; assembly: GCA_016182905.1. Lineage (NCBI taxonomy): Bacteria > Pseudomonadati > Elusimicrobiota > Elusimicrobiota bacterium. Next base: position 8,634 of record JACPFR010000018.1, on the reverse strand, counting down.
CCAACAACACGGTCAGCGCGAGCCGGCTCGTCACGTCGGTTGCCTCGGAGCAGGCCGTGTCCTTCGCGGGCGGCACGGGCAACGCGGTCGAGGACTCCTTCCTCTTGTCCCCCGCTTCGGGCGGCCGCGGCGCGCGCTTCCTCGGCGGCCGCGGCACGATCGCGCGCAGCACGATCACGGCCGCGGGCGTCGGCGTGTTCTTCGACAATATCTCGACCTCGACGCTGGCGTCCTCCTACGTCCAGGCCTCGACGGCCGTCTGGGTGTCGCGCAGCACGGGCACGACGATCTCGGGCAGCGTCCTGGTGTCCACCAACGTCATGGGCAGCGCGCTGTGGATGGACACGCGCGGCTCGGTCAACCTGACTTTGAGCTCCTCGACCTTCATCGGCGGCCCGCAGGGCTGGGGCGTGAACATCTCCTCGCAGAATCGCGGCGCGCTGACGCTCTCGACGATCACGGTCATGGGCGCGCGCTACGGCGTGTTCGTCGGCACGCAGGCGGCGGGGACCAAAGTGTGGCTCACCTCGAGCACGGTCGTGGTCCCGGTCACGGCCGCCTTCGACACCTACGGCGTCCGCCTCGACGGCTTGACCAGCGGGGCGACGCTGCAGAACAACGCCGTCGTCTGGAGGGGCGCCGGCTCCCAAGCCGGCTTCACGGCCCACGGCCTGTTCGCGCAAAGCGCGAGCAGCCTCAACATCGACCACAACCGCATCGGCAACCCGGACATGATCACCGCGGGCTCCTTCGTCGGCGCCTACTTCGCGGGCGTGACGCAGACGGCGTTCAAGTTCAACGACGTCCTGTCGACCGGCACCGGATTGACCGACGCCTACCTGCTGCAGCTGGCCGGCTCGACCCTCACGATCCGCAACAACGTCTTCCTGGCCTCGATGACGGTGACGGGCTCCTCGGCGTCGCTCACGGCCGACGCCGTCTCGGGCTTCGACTCGGACTACAACGACTGGTTCAGCTCGAACACGGCCAACACCTTGGTCTGGGGCGGCGCGGCCTACGCCTGGCCCTGGTCGGCGGCGACGGGCAAGGACGCCGACTCGATCTCGTCCCATCCGCACTGGGCCGCCCCAGGCGCGGGCGTCGAGGACTTCCATCCCAAGACCGGCTTCGTCAACGGCCGCTACAACCCGGCGACGGGACTCTTCGACCTGACCGACGCCGTCACGTCGCGGACCATCGACGCGGGCGACCCGGCCGAGGCCTATGCCCTGGAGCCCGCGCCCAACGGGAGCCGGGCCAACATGGGCTCCTCCGGCAACACCGCCCAGGCCTCATTGGGCGGCAGGCCCGTCCCGGTCTTCCCGGGCAACGGAGCCTTCGCCTCGACGAACCGGCCGGCGTTCACCTGGAGCGGCGGCAACGCGAGCTGGCGCCTCCAAGTGGCCTCCGACGCGGGCTTCTCCGTCGTCCTCGTCGACTCCACGACGGCGAACTCCTACGCCGTGGCCACGACGGATCTTCCTCATGACGCCACCTACTACTGGCGCGTCAACGGCCTGACCGGCGAGTGGAGCGGCGCCTTCACCGTGGTCGTGGACACCGTCGCGGCGGCGGAGTCCTCCGCGCCGAGCTTCCGCTCCTACTCCTCGACGAGCGGCCTGCTCGGCGAGACGCAGGCCGGAGACCTGCTCACCCCGGCCACGGCCCAGCTGAGCGTGCGCGACCTCGTCTCCGGGCGCGGCGGGCTTGCGGGCTTCATGCCCAGCCTTCTGGCGGAACTGCAGGCGGTCGGCCACTCGGGCGTCGCGACCGAGCTGCTGGCGGCCGGGGCCGTCCCTCTGTCCACCGAGGGCGCGGCCGGCTTCTTCTGGAACGCGGGCGCCTGCCCCAGCGGGGCCGCGGCCGGGGACTTCGCGAACTGGCAGGGAGCGGCGGCCGCGACGACGTTCTACGCCCGCGTCGACCATCAGTGGGGCGCGGCGTCCCCCATGCCCGGCGTCAACGCCGGCAATTTCACGACGCTGTTCGCCGGCTGGGTGCGCACCGGAGCCTCGGGCCTCTACACCTTCGCCATCGACAGCGACGACGGCGGCTTCATCTTCGTGGACCGCCGGCAGGTCCTCTGGGACAACACCACGCACGCGGCCGGCACGCAGCGCGGCGGCAGCCTCGTGCTCGAGGGCGACCGCCTCGTCCCCTTCGTGATCGGCGCGTTCGATTGCACCGGCGACGCGGCGCTGCGCTTCTACTGGACTCCGCCGGGCGGGGCGAACCAGATCGTCCCCGCCTCGCAGCTGCGGCCCTCGCCGGCGAGCTTCGTCTCCTACTCCACGGACGCGGGCGTCAGCTGGCGCGTGATCGCCTCGACGGCCCCCTCCGATCCGGCCCGCTACCTGTACACCGGCGCCGCGGGCTCGACGGGCGAGCAGATCCTGACGGTCACGGGCCTGGACCTGGCCCGCTCGACGAACGCCGTCGCCTGCGGCGGCGCAGCACCCTGCGGCGCCACCAACCAGGTCCGCTTCCACTCCGTGGACGGCGCGTTCAACGAGCGCGTGCTCGGCCCCTTCGCCGTGCTGGTACCCGTGCCGATCGCCCCCGTCCTGACGGCCGTGAACCTCTCCTCCTTGACCGTCGCCTACGGACTCATCGCCGCCGACGGCTACCGTGTCGACGCCTCGACGCACTCGGACTTCAGCTCCGCGGTCCACTCGTCGGTCACCGCCAACAACTCATTGCTGTCCCTGAGCCCGCAAGGCCTGCTTCCCAATACGACCTATTTCCTGCGCGCGGGCACCTTGGCCGCCGGGACCACGGTCTACGCGGCCGTCGCGCCGGCGTCCACCTCGACCTTGACCAACGCCGTCTCCGGGCTGCAGGCGGCCGCCGTCTATATCGACAGCGTCACTTTGAACTGGCTGCCCCTGCCGACCGCGGCCCAGGCGGGCTCCTCCAGCACGGCCGAAGGCTACTTGCTGCAGGCGTCCAGCGCCCCGGACTTCACCGGGGTCGTCTATTCGAGCTTCACGCCCGCGGTCGGCCAGACGACTTTGACGCTCAGCGGGCTGGTCACGGCGTCGACGTTCTACTTCCGCGTCGGCTCCCTGAACTGGAACTCGGTCGCCCACTACGCGGGCGGGATCTCGACGGCCCTGCCCGACCGGTTGTTCGTCACCGCCGCGGGCGCGCAGACGGCGCTGGCCAACAGCACGGCGACGGCGCTCTACCTCGGCGGCGCCTTCGTGTTCGCCCAGCCCGGGGGCACGACGACCGTGTCGGGGATCACCATCGGCGAGAGCGGCACGATCGACGCGGCGGCGCGGATCGACAACGTGCGCCTGCGCTACGACCTGGACGTCACCTCGCCCTACAACTGCGCCTCGGAGTCCTACGCGGGCACGGAGCCGCAGTACGGCGCGACCGACGTAGACGGCTTCTCCGGCCCCGACGGCGTCTCGAGCTTCTCCGGCTCGGTCGCGCTGAGCTCGGCGCAGACCATGTGCGTCTACGTCGTCGCCGACGTCGTCGGCGCCGCGGCGGGGCAGACTTTGGAGCTCTCCATCGCCAACGCCTACACGGACCTCGTCGTGGACCCGGGCGACCTGAGCTGGCCTCCAGGTCCCGTCGCCATTCCCGGCGCGACGACCGTCAGCGGCTGCCTGCCCGTCGTCAGCGCGGCCTCGGGACTCTGGTCGCAGGCGGCGACCTGGGGCGGGACCGCCCCCGCCGAGTGCTCGGATGTCACCGTCTCGGCCGGGCATTCCGTCACCGTGGACGTCACGACCGCCGCGGCGCGCGGCGTCGCGGTCCTGGGGACGCTGCGGGCGAGCCGCACCGCGGCCTCCAAGCTCGTCGTCGCGGCCGGGGACGTGCGCGTGGCCGCCGGCGGCACGCTCGACCTGGGACGCGACGGCGACCCCATCCCGGCCGGCGTCGCGACCGAGCTGGCGCTCGCGCCCGCGGGCGCCGACTACTTCGGCCTCATCGTCGAGAAGGGGGCCGATTTCACGGCCCACGGCTCGAGCAAGACCCCCTTCGCGCTCTCGTCCGTGGACGCGCTCGCCGGCGCGACCGCGCTCTCCGTGTACGGCTCGACGAGCGTCGCCGGCTGGCAGGTCGGCGACCGCCTCATCGTGGGCAAGACCGAGGACGTCGCCATCGAGTCCAGCGAGGTCTCGACGATCGCGGCCATCAGCGGCGGCCCCGCCTACGCCGTCACGCTGGAAGGCCCTCTGCGCTATTCGCACTACGCGCTGGCCCCCGTCCCCATCGGCAACCTCGACCGCAACGTCGTCATCCGCTCCTCGAGCACCGATTTCACCAAGGCCGCCTACGTGCGCAGCCTCGCCGAGAACGCGACGAGCTTCGCGCTCGCCTACGCCGAGCTCGCGTGGCTCGGCACGGACGCCCCGGGCCGCTACGGCGTCACCTTCGACGGCGCGGGGACGCGCGGCTCGATCTCGAGCTCGACCATCATGGAGAACGAGTACGGCGTGTACCTGCGCCAGGCGTCCAGCGTGACGTTGACGGGCAACGTGATCTACCGCTCGGACTACTTCGCGGTCTACGCGCAGAACAGCGCCGGCACGCGCTACGTCGGCAACCTCTTCGCCGACACGCTCGGCAACGTCCCGTCCTTGAAGCTCTACTCCACCGGCGACGTCCTGCTCGGCAACTACGCGGTCGGCAACGACTGCGTGGGCGTGCGCATGCAGGGCGACGGGGCGCTCTTCGACGGCAACCGCTTCGTGGCCAACGGCTGCGTGGGGCTGCGCATCTACGGCAGCGGCCACGTCGTCAGCTCCAACACCTTCATCCATAACGGCTGGCGCGGCCTCAACGTCAACGGCGACCGCAACGTCGTCCGCGGCAACTACGCCTTCGAGAACAGCAACACCTCCATCCGCGTGCACGGCAAGGACAACCTCGTGCTGGCCAACGACGCGGACGCCAGCTGGGGCCAGGGCCTGCGCGTGTACGGCGACAGCACCACGGTCAAGGACAACGTCGTGCACGGCCTCGGCGGCGGCTGGTGGGGCTTGGGCGTGAGACAGGGCCCGAAGTCCGGCAGCCACAACGGCACCGAGCTCGGCATGAACAACATCGTGGTCGGCAACCACGTCTACGACATCGACGGCACCGGCCTGACCGTGGCGGGCTTCAACGCCCTCATCTCCAAGAACAAGGTGCATGACGTCGGCTGGGGCAGCGGCGCCGGCATCCGCGTCTACGGCACGGGGCATACGGTCACGGCGAACGAGTCCTACGACAACATCGGCAAGGGCTTCAAGATCTCGGACCTCTCGACGACCGGCGGGGCCGACTGGCGCACGCGCTCCGACGCCGGCGGGGACAGCGTGTTCCTGCTCAACGCGGCGTACGGCAACACCAAGGAGGGCTTCTACGATGTCGACGCGCGCGGCGGCAATCTCTATGTGGCCAACGTGTCCTATTCGAACACCGGCGACGGCTTCGCCTTCGCGGACAAGCTTCCGGTCCTGGTCGGGAACTCGGCCTACGGCAACGCCTCTCACGGCCTGCGTCTCTCGGGGACGCAGACCGGGACCGTCCTCTCGGCCGGAGATCGTTGGGGCTACGACCTCGGCGGCGCTGCGGTGGCCAACAGCACGTGGCAGATCTCGCTGGCCGGTTCGCCGTCGCTGATCCTCCAAGGCGCCCGCGTCAGCCCGGCCCTCGCGTACTCGACCGCCGGCTTCACGACCGACGGCAGGTTCCTGCTTTCGCTTGATCAAGACTTGACCGCGGGACGCGCCGTCCTGCACGGCGACTATCTGCTTGCCGGCGCGACCTGGGAACTGCGCTACGCCGATCGCCTGTACCGCTCGACCGCCACCGCTGCGGTCGTGCGCCGCGGCTCGGGCTTCTCGGCCGTCGTCAAGCAGGTCTACGACGCAGCGGCCGTGGACCAGCTCATCACCCTCGAGTTCCGCGCCGGGCAGTGGCACGTGGACGGCTCGGCCACCGGCAGCGACCTGGTCCCCCCCTTCAACGGCAGCCGAGTCAACCTCGACATCCCTTCGACTTCGCCCCAGGTGCGGATCGACTTCACCGACGCCGCGCCCTACGAGGGCGACCGTCTCAGCTTCGCTCTCCTCTCCGCCTCCGCCGACGCCGGGACGCAGAAGCGCCTGCTCTTCGGCCGGAGCGCCGACGGCTACCGCGGCGGTATGTCGCGCCTGCGCGTGTCGACGGGAGCCGCCCTCGTCCTAGAGGGCGCGGACGGCTGGCCGACCGTCGTCGACCGGCTCTCCGCCTCCGCGACCTACTACACTGTGATCTCCTCCGGCGCGTTCAGCGCCATTCGCTCCTCGTTCACCAACGCCGACTCGCTCGGCCTCCAGCTCGCGGGGAGCGGCGGGGTATTCCTCTCCTCGGTGACCTTCGACTATCTGGGCATCGCGGGCGGGACCAACGCCTATATCACCGCGCGCGACCTGGTCTCGACCGCCACCGGCTTCGTCAATGTCCGCTTCGACGTCTCGCGCAGCACCCTCGCCTCTCCCTCCGCCTATAACGTGCGCGTGGAGGGCGCCTCGTCGGGGCTCCTCTGGAATTTCCACAAGCCCGCGGCCGGGGAGATGTGGGGCGAGGACTACGACGACGAGGCCGGCCAGCGCGTATACTGGTCCAACCGTCCCCCCGATCCCCTCGCCGTGACGGCCGTCCATCGCACCAGCGTCACGGCCTCGTACGCCTCGGTCTACGCGCAGGGCTACGAGCTCGCCGCCTCGACCGCGTCCAACTTCACCGGCGTCGTATTTTCCTCCTCGGTCTCGGGCGCCGCGCAGTTATCGCTGGGTCTTCCGGGGCTGGACCCGAATACGACCTACTATCTGCGCGCGGGCGCGCTCTGGTTCGGCACGACCCATTATTCCGCCGCCGCCGCGACGGCCACCTACGCCAACCCCGTGCAGAGCGCGCTGGTGTTCGGCGCTTGGAAAAGCAGCATCACGGTGAACTGGACCCCGCTGCCCACGGCGGCGCTCGAAGGTTCTTCCAACAGCGCGTCCGGCTACCGCCTCGAGGCCTCGACGCGCTCCGACTTCGGCGGCGCGCTGATCTCCTCGCAGACCTTGGGCGTACAGCCGAGCACTTTGACGGTCACCGGGCTTCTCCTCGGCACGACCTACTACCTGCGGGTCGCCTCGCTCAACCATGCCTTGATGCCGAACTACGTGTTCGTCGGTTCGACGGCGACCGCGCCGGGCGTGGTCGTCGGAGCTTTCGGCGCTCAGGTCGCGGACGCGGCCATCGGCGAGACCGGCGTCTACCTCGGCGGCGCCTTCACCTTGCGCGCCCTGGGCGGAAACGTCACGGTCACGGCGCTCGCCGTCTCGGAGGCCGGCAGCGTCAACGCCGCCGCGAACCTCTCCAATCTGCGTCTGCGCTACGAGACCTCCGACGCCTGTCAGTATGACGGGACCGAGGCCGTGTACGGCACGGCGGCCGCCTTCGCCGCGGAGGCCGCCACCGTCGCCGGGAGCCTGGCCGTCGGTTCCGCTCAGGTCTGCTTCTACGCCGAGGTGGACGTGCTCGCCGGCGCGGCCAACGGCCAGACGCTCGACCTCCGCATCGCCAATCCGGCCGTCGACGTGGCGGCCGGCGGCGCCGACGTCTCCCCGGGGACCGCGGTCGACCTGCTCGACCTGACCACCCTGCGTACCGGCCTGGTCCAGCGCGAGTTCCGCGTCTACCGCAACGCCGACGCGCTCGCCCCGGGAGCCGCGCTGGCGGGCGTCAACGTGCCGGCCGTCCTCGATAGCTTTGATCCCGTCCGCCTGCGCGTGAGCGCGCGCGCGGTGGGCGCCGCGCTGGGCGCGGGCGCGGAGAGCTTCCAACTGCAGTGGGCGACCGCGGCTTCGGGACCGTGGACCCTGGTCGGCGGCGGAGGCTTCGGCGACGGCCGCGACGGCGCGGTCACGCTCTCCGCCTCGGGCAACATCAATACGGCGATCTTAGGCAGCGCGCGCTCCGGCGTTCCCGACGGCGCGGTCACGACGGTGACGGCTGATCCGACGGGCGCGGCCGTGAGCGTCGCGGCGAGCGCGGGCTTCGCCCCCGGCGACCTGGCGCTGTTGATCAATCTTCGCGGCGCGGCGGGCGACACCGCCGACGTGGGCAACTACGAGATCCATACCGTCTACTCCGTTCCGGATTCCGCGACGGTCCTCCTGCGCAAGCCCCCGCAGAAGTCCTATCGCGGGACGGCGTTCGCGAACCAGAAGGTCGTGCTTCAGCGCATCCCGCAGTGGACCACGGTCGCGATCCAGTCCGGCGCCTCTTTGACCGCGTCACCGTGGGACGGAGCGAAGGGCGGCGTGCTGGTCTTCGCCGCCGCGCAGACGGTGACGGTCGACGCGGGCGGGTCCATCTCGGCGAACGGCCTGGGTTATCGAGGCGGCGTCCCCGCCTCCGTCTCCGGCGGCGTCTCGGGCGAGTGGGCGGACGGGGTGGTCGGCAAAGGAGGATCCGGCTGCATCAACTTCAACTGCGCGGCCGGCGCCGGCTCCGCGGGCGGCGGCGCGGGCACGGCCAACGACGGAGCGCTCAATACGACGGCCGCGCGCGGCGGCGGCGGCGGCGGCGGCCACGACGATCGCGGCATCCGCAACGGCGGCGGCGGCGGCGCCGGCGGCGGCTACGGCGGCGGCG
>JACPFR010000017.1 GCA_016182905.1 Elusimicrobiota bacterium | reverse complement strand
CGTGGCCGAGATGAAGTTCCTCTTCCAGATCGGCTGCTCGGTCGTCACCGGCAAGGAGATCGGCAAGGACGTGCCCGCCGCCGACCTGCTCAGCGACTTCGACGCCGTGTTCGTCGGCATCGGCCTCTCCGACACCCGCGCGCTCGGCATACCGGGCGAGGACCTGCCCGGCGTCGTCGACGCGCTCTCCTTCATCGAGCGGGTCAAGTCCAAAGGGGGCAAGGGCCTTCCCAAGAGCGCCTGCACCGTCGTCATCGGCGGCGGCAACACCGCCATCGACGGCGCGACCCAGTCGGTGCGCACCGGGGCCGCCAAGGTCGTCATGGCCTACCGCCGCGGCCCCGAGGACCTCTCGGCGTACGATTTCGAGCTCGAGCACGCCCGCAAGGACGGCGTGCAGATCGTCACCAACGCGGTGCCGGTCCGCATACTCGGCAAGAAGAAGGTGTCGGGCGTCGAGTTCAAGGACAAGACCCGCATCGCCTGCGACCGCGTGATCAAAGCCATCGGCCAGACCAAGCACTTCGCCCTCGCCAAGGCCTTCGGCCTCGCCCAGCACGAGGACGGCCGCCTCAAGGTCAACCCCGCCACGCTCGCCACCTCCAAGCACGTCGTCTTCGCGGGCGGCGACGCGATCAACGGCGGCAAGGAGGTCGTCAACGCCGCCGCCGACGGCAAGCGCGCCGCCTGGGGCATCCTGCGCGAGCTGTTCCCGAACACGCCCCCGCCCGCCGGCAACGATTACTGGATCTCCACCATCGACGGACGAAAGGTCGCCCCGATCACGCCCCGGAGCCACTCCTGATGAAGCCCCGACTCAAGCCCGACCTCTCTGTGAACTGCGCCGGCATCAAGTCCCCCAACCCGTTCTGGCTCGCCTCGGCCCCGCCCACGAACTCCGGCGCGCAGATCATGCGCGCCTTCGAGTACGGCTGGGGCGGCGCGGTGTGGAAGACGCTCGGACAGGACCCGCCCGTCGTCAACGTCTCCTCGCGCTACGGCTCCATGGACCTCGGCACACAGAAGCTCGCGGGATTCAACAACATCGAGCTGATCACCGACCGGCCTCTGGAGACCAACCTCAAGGAGATCTACGAGGTCAAGAAGCGCTTCGGAGACCGCGCCGTGATCGCCTCCCTCATGGTCCCCTGCGAGAAGCAGGCCTGGCACGAGATCACGAAGAAGGTCATCGACGCCGGCAGCGACGGCATCGAGCTCAACTTCGGCTGCCCGCACGGGATGTCCGAGCGCGGCATGGGCGCGGCCGTCGGGCAGGTGCCCGAGTACGTGAAGATGGTCACCGAGTTCGTCAAAGAGGTCTCCACCATCCCCGTCCTCGTCAAGCTCACCCCGAACGTCGCCGACGTGCGCTTCGCCGCGCGCGCGGCCAAGCAGGGGGGGGCCGACGGCGTGTCCCTCATCAACACGATCAACTCCATCATGGGCATCGACGTCGAGACCATGATCCCCAAGTTCTCCGTCGAGGGCAAGATTTCCCACGGCGGCTACTGCGGCCCCGCGGTCAAACCCATCGCCTTGAACATGGTCAGCCAGATAGCGACCGATCCTGAGACGGTAGGGCTTCCCATATCCGGCATCGGCGGGATTTCGATCTGGTCGGATGCCGTTGAATTCATGCTCTTAGGGTCTTCATCCCGTACAGCTTTGTACGGCAGTAATGCATCACGGCTACCGCATCGTCGAGGACCTGAACGCCGGCCTCGAGGGCTGGATGCGCCGGCAGAAGTTCGCCAAGACCGCCGACTTCATCGGCAAGACCGCCCCCAGGATCGTGGATTGCAAGAAGCTCAACCTCCACTACATGAGCGTAGCCTCCATCGACCCGGCAACGTGCATCTCCTGCGACGTCTGCTACGTCTCCTGCAACGACACCACGCATCAGTGCATCGACATCGACCGCCGCAAGGGCAACCGCAAGCCCCACGTCCTCCAGGACGACTGCGTCGGCTGCAACCTGTGCTCGCTCGTCTGCCCCGTCGACGGCTGCATCACGATGAAGCCGGTCGACACCGGACTCAAGCCGCTGACGTGGGAGGACTACACGAAGAACGGGATGAAGGGGTACGGCGAAGTCTACCGGCGCCATTAACATGCCTCCCGAAACCGACAACCTGAGACTCGACGAGCTGTTCGCGACCGACCAGAAGGACCGCGAGAAGGTGTACGGCACCGCCGCCGACGTCGACGCCCTCAAGCTCCGGGACGCCGAGCGCCGCCGCGAGCTCGTCTCCATGATCGGCCAGGGCGCGGTCAACACCTCCAACGACCTGTACCACGCCGCGGTCCTCTTCCTGCACGGCACCGAGCCCAAGGAGTTCCTCACGGCGCACCGCCTGGCGACGATCGCGTCGATCAACGGCCACCGCCCGTCGCGCTGGCTCGCCGCGGCGACCCTCGACCGCTTCCTCATGTCCATCGGCCTGCCGCAGACCTACGGCACCCAGTTCGAGCACAGCGAGGAGGACAACACCTACCAGCTGCGCCTACCCATCGACGACAGCACCGTCCTCCACTTCGAGAAGCGCTTCTTCGGCGTGCCGCCCGTCGTCGAGCGCCTCGCCCAGCTCAACCGCCGCATCTCCTCCTAAACGAAGGGCCGCGCCGCCCATTTTTGACGGCTGTGCCGCGGTCATTTTCTGTTAGAATTTCAGTCATCTAGACGTTTCCCGCGGAGGATCATCCCGATGGCTCGAATCGTGAAATGCGCTCTCATCCAGACGAAGTGCGACTGGCTCCCGCCGAAGTACTCCCTTCAGCAGATCAAGTCGAAGATGATCGACAAGCACGTGGCCATGATCGAGGCCGCCGCCAAGAAGGGCGTGCAGATGCTCAGCCTCCAGGAGATCTTCTACGGCCCGTACTTCTGCGCCGAGCAGGACGTCAAGTGGTACGACACCGCCGAGCCCATCACCGGCCCGACGACGAAGCTGATGCAGGACCTGGCCAAGAAGCACCAGATGGTCATCGTCTCCCCGATCTACGAGACCCCGTCGACCGGCACCTATTACAACACCGCGGCGGTCATCGACGCGGACGGCTCGCTCGCCGGCATCTATAGGAAGAACCACATCCCTCACTGCGCCCCCGGCTTCTGGGAGAAGTTCTACTTCAAGCCGGGCAACCTGGGTTATCCGGTGTTCCAGACCCGCTACGCCAAGGTCGGCGTGTACATCTGCTACGACCGGCACTTCCCGGACGGGGCGCGCATCCTCGGGCTGAACGGGGCCGAGATCGTATTCAACCCGTCGGCCACGGTGAAGGGCCTCTCCGAGTACCTCTGGAAGCTCGAGCAGCCCGCGCACGCGGTCGCCAACCAGTACTTCGTCGGCGCCAGCAACCGCGTCGGCAAGGAGGGCCCGTGGAACATCGGCGAGTTCTACGGCCAGTCCTACTTCTGCGACCCCCGCGGCCAGATGCTCAAGGTCGGCCCGCACGACAAGGACGCCACCGTCATCGCCGACCTCGACTTCGACCAGATCCTCGAGGTGCGCAAGGTGTGGCAGTTCTTCCGCGACCGGCGCCCGGAGACCTACGGACCCCTCACCCAGCTGCTGCCGTGAGGGATAAGATCTTCAGGGCGCTGATGGACAAGGAGATCCACGACCACTCCGAGCCCATCGAGAAGTCCCCGTACTGGAACAAGGACATCGCTCCCACGCGCAAGGCGGAGCGCACCTGGGGCACCAAGGACATCGCCGTCCTCTGGATCAGCATGAGCGCGTGCATACCGACGTACATGCTCGCCTCGTCGCTGATCTCGGAGGGGATGAACTGGTGGCAGGCCGTCCTGACCATCTTCCTCGGCAACTGCATCGTGCTGCTGCCGATGGTGCTCAACGCGCACGCGGGCACCAAGTACGGCATCCCGTACCCCGTGTACTGCCGCCCGGCGTTCGGCATACTCGGCGCCAACGTGCCGGCCGTGCTGCGCGCCCTCGTGGCCTGCGGCTGGTTCGGCATCCAGGCCTGGATCGGCGGGGCGGCGATCTACAAGCTCGTGGGCATCTGGCATCCCGCCATGCTGGCCGGCGAGCCGGTGTTACAGGGCTTGAACGTCGGCCAATGGGCCTGCTTCCTCTTCTTCTGGGCGATCAACATGCTCGTCATCTACAAGGGCGTGGAGTCCATCCGCATCCTCCTCAACGTCAAGGCTCCCCTGCTCATCGCCCTCGGCCTGGCGCTCCTCGGCTGGGCCTACGTCCAGGCGGGCGGCTTCGGCCACATGCTCTCCACCCCGTCCGCCTTCGCGCCCGGGCAGCCCAAGGAGGGCCGGTTCTGGCCGTTCTTCTTCCCGGCGCTGACCGCGATGATCGGCTTCTGGGCGACCTTGTCGCTCAACATCCCGGACTTCTCGCGCTACGCGAAGACCCAGAGGGACCAGATGCTGGGCCAGGCCCTGGGCCTGCCGACGACGATGGGCCTGTACTCCTTCATCGGCGTGGCGGTCACCTCGGCCACCGTCGTGATCTACGGCCAGTCCATCTGGGACCCCGTCGACCTCATCGCGAAGTTCCAGAACCCGTTCGTCCTCGCGGTCGCGCTGATCTCCCTGTGCATCGCGACCTTGGCCACCAACATCGCGGCCAACGTCGTCGGCCCCGCCAACGACTTCTCCCACATCTGGCCGGAGAAGATCGACTTCCGCATGGGCGGCTACATCACCGGCGTCATCGGCATCCTCATCCAGCCCTGGAAGCTGATCGCCGACCCGTCGGGCTACATCTTCACCTGGCTCGTCGCCTACTCCTCCCTGCTCGGGTCGATCGGCGGCATCCTCATCTGCGACTACTACGTCCTAAGAGGGGCGCACCTCGACGTGCGCGAGCTGTACGAGAAGCACGGCACCTACTGGTACGCCGGCGGCGTGAACGGCCGCGCGCTCGTGGCCCTCGTCCTGGCCTGCCTGCCGGTCCTGCCCGGCTTCCTCGGCACGGTCAAGCTCGCGACGGTGGCGCCGTTCTGGATCTCGCTGTACCACTACGCCTGGTTCATCAGCTTCGGCCTGTCGTTCGCCGTCTACTGGCTCCTCATGGTGACGGAGAAGGAGAAATCTTATGCCATATGATCTGATCGTCAAGGGCGGCACGCTCGTCTCCGCGTCCGACACCTACATCGCGGATATCGGCGTCGTCGGCGGCAAGGTCGTCTCCGTCGGCAAGATCGCCGAGCCCGCCAAGCGCATGATCGACGCCCGCGGCAAGGTCGTCATCCCCGGCGGCATCGACGCCCACACCCATTTCGACATGCCCTTCATGGGCGCCACCACGATCGACGACTTCACGACCGGCTCGACCTCGGCCGTCTTCGGCGGCACCACCTCCATCGTCGACTTCGCGATCCAGAAGAAGGGGGAGACCTTCCGCCACGCCCTCGACGACTGGCACAAGCGCGCCGACGGCAAGTCCGCCGTCGACTACGGCTTCCACATGATCGTGACGGATTTCCCCGAGAAGCAGCAGAAGGAGATGGACAAGCTCGTCGACGAGGGCGTGTCTTCCTTTAAACTGTTCATGGCGTATCCCGGCATCTTCATGTCGGACGACACCACGATCTTCCGCGCCCTCATGCGCACCCGCGACAACGGCGGGATGATCTGCATGCATGCCGAAAATGGTTCGGTCATCGACGTTCTCATCCAGAAGGCGATCGCCGAAGGTAAAACGGCCCCCGAGTGGCACGCGCTCACGCGCCCCATGACCGCCGAAGCCGAGGCCACCCACCGCGCCATCGCCTTGGCCGAGATGGCGGGCGTTCCGATCTACTTCGTCCATCTCTCCGCCGGCGACGCCATGGAGGAAGTCCGCGCCGCAAGAGCGAGAGGTTTGCCGGTCTACGCCGAGACGTGTCCTCAATACCTGTATCTGTCCGAGGACGACTACCGCCGTCCCGGCTTCGAGGGGGCGAAATTCGTGATGTCTCCGCCTTTGAGGCCCAGCGGAAATTCGGAGCGCTTGTGGAAAGGGCTCGTCCGCAATGATCTCCAAGTCGTTTCCACCGATCACTGCTCCTTCTGCATGAAGGCCAAGACCAATCAGCCCGGCAAGGAGCTCGGCAAGAAGAACTTCGCCAAAATCCCCAACGGCGCCCCCGGCGTCGAATACCGCATGCTCCTCCTGTGGGACGCCGTCCAAAAGGGGAAGATCACCGAGAACCGCTTCGTCGAGATCACCTCGCTCAACCCCTCGAAGCTGTTCGGACTGCACCCGCGCAAAGGCCACCTCAACCCGGGCGCCGACGCCGACATCGTCATCATCGACCCGAACAAGCCCTTCACCTTCTCGCAGAAGAGCCACCACAGCGCCGCCGACTACAACCCCTACGAGGGCGTCACGGTCAAGGGCAGCATCCGCGACGTGTTCTCCCGCGGCGAGGCGATGGTCCTCGACGGCAAGTGGGCAGGATCGACAAAGCACGGCCGCTTCCTGAAGAGGATGCCGCGCGCGTTCAACTGAGAATATGAACCGCTTGCTTGCAGCACTCGTTCTCGCGCTGCCCTTCGCTTCCGGCTGCATCAGCATCCACCAAGCCGGCTACGACGGCAAGAACCGGGACATCCAAGCCGTCCTGGACAAAGGCGTGCCCGTCGATAAACGGAATCTCATTGGGTCCACCGCTCTCATGTTCGCGGCCGAGCAGGGCCATCCGGACACTGTGCGCTTCCTGCTCGATCATGGAGCCGATCCTCGCCTCACGGACAATTCGGGCCGCACCGCTTTGGCGAGGGCTCAGGCGGCGAACCGCGACGCGGCGGTGATCGCGATGCTGGAACGGGCGCTGGGCAAGGCGCCATCGTCCCATGCCGAGGCCCCCGGCCCAGAGCGGCGGGCGCCGTCATCCGACGTGGATTCGCCTTCGCGCCACGGCGCCCCTCGTCCCGACGACTTCGCCCTCGTGATCGGCATAGAGGACTATCAGTCTTTGCCCAAAGCCGACTTCGGCGCGCGCGACGCCGCGACCGTGCGCAGGCACTTCGAGTCCATGGGCGTGCCCGCGCGCAACATCATCAGCCTCGAGGGCTCGCAGGCCACGGGCAGCAAGCTCAAGAACTATCTCCAGCAGTGGCTGCCGCGCAACGTCAAGCCCGAGTCGACGGTGTTCGTGTACTACTCCGGCCACGGCGCCCCCGACCCCGAGAACGGGGACGCCTACCTCGTGCCGTGGGACGCCGATCCCATGTTCCTGACGACCTCCGCCTACCCGCTGAAGCAGTTCTATGCGGAGCTGTCCAAGCTCAAGGCCAAGCGCGTGCTCGTGGCCCTCGACGCCTGCTTCTCCGGCTCCGGGGGCCGCTCGGTGCTGGCCAAGGGCGCCCGCCCGCTCGTCGCGAAGGTGGACGAGAGCGTGCCCGCCGCGGCCAACCTCACCGTGCTCGCCGCCGCCTCCGGCGCGGAGATCACCGGCTCCCTCGACGAGCAGGGCCACGGGATCTTCACCTACCACTTCCTTAAAGCCCTGCAGGGGGGAGCGGCGACGCCCCGCGGCTTGTATGATTACCTGAAGCCCCGCGTGCAGGACGACGCGCGCCGCCAGAACCGGGAGCAGTCCCCGACCTTGGCCGGAAGCGGGGCCGACGCGAAGTTCTAACGGAGATGCCATGAACCGAATCGCTCTGATCCTTCCTCTGGCGGCCTTCCTCGCGACGGGCTGCGCCGGCGACCGCGGGCTGCACCTGGCGGCCAGGACCAACGACGCCTCCGGGATCCGCGCCCTGCTGTCTCAGGGCGCCAAGGTCAACAGCACCGTCGGCCTCGGGAAGCTGACGCCCCTCCATTTCGCCGCGATGAACGGCGCCCAAGCCTCCGCCCAGGCCCTGATCGACGGGGGCGCGGACGTCTTCGCCTCCAGCATCTACGGCACGCCCCGCGAGGCGGCCCTGTCCCACCGGAACATCGGGGGCATCGCCAAGCTGCTCGAGAAGGCGGAGCGCAAGGCGCAGGGCCTGCCCGACGAGGTCCCGGAAGCCCGTCACGCCGCCGCGCCCGCCGCGCCGGCCCCCGAGCCCGCGCCCCGGAAGGCCGAGCCGACCTCCGACATCGACTCGCCCGCGCGCCGCGGCGCCGAGCGCCCGGACGACTTCGCGCTGGTGATCGGCATCGAGGAGTACCAGAGCCTGCCCAAGGCGGATTTCGGCGCGCGCGACGCGAGGACGATGCGCCGCCACCTCGAGGCGCTGGGCTTCCCGGCGCGCAACGTCATCTCGCTCGAAGGCTCCCAGGCGACGGGCAGCAAGCTCAGGAGCTATCTCGAGGAGTGGCTGCCGCTCAACGTGAAGGCGAGCTCGACTTTGTTCGTCTACTACTCCGGCCACGGCGCCCCCGACGCCAAGACGGGGGAGGCGTACCTCGTGCCGTGGGACGGCGACCCCAAGTTCCTGAAGTCCACAGCGCTGCCCTTGAAGACGCTCTACGCGAGCCTGGCGAAGACCAAGGCCAAGCGCGTCATCGTCGCCCTCGACGCCTGCTTCTCGGGGGCGGGGGAACGCTCCGTGCTCGCCCAGGGCGCGCGTCCGCTCGTCGCCAAGGCCGCGGAGCTCGCCCCGTCGGAAGGACGGCTGACCATACTCGCCGCCGCCTCCGGCGACGAGATCACGGGGACGCTCGCGGAGCAGAGCCACGGCCTGTTCACCTATCACCTGCTCAAGGGCCTGTCCGCCGACCCTAGGGCGAGCGCGAAGTCGCTGTTCGACTACCTGAGGCCTCGCGTGCAGGACGACGCGCGAAGGGAGAACCGGGAGCAGACGCCGGTGCTCGCGGGGACCGCGCTGGGCGAGCCGCTGCTCGCGCCGTAGCCCCTACTTCTTCTTGCCCTCGACGAGACGCTCGGCCAGGTCGCCCATGTCGATGCGCTCGGCGCCGGCGGCCTCGAAGACGTCCTCGTGCGACGGCTTGTCGCCGAGCGAGCGCTTCTTCGACTCGAACCGCGACTTGAACGCGTCGCAGGAGCCGTTGAATCTCCACACCTGGGGGCCCATCAGCACGGCCTTGCCGAGGATGTAGGTCTCGTCGCTGTAGACGAGATTGTCGGCGCTCTTGCGCGCCGCCGCGCACTTCTTGTCGGAGCCGCCCCAGCCCGGCCAGGAGTCGGTCAGGAAGGTGCGCTTGTTCTCGTCGGCGCCGTAGCGGTTCTCGTTGGCGGCGGCGTTGAAGACGAGGGCGTTCTCCATCGTGCAGGCCGGCCCCTTCAGGCGCCGGACGACGATCTCGGTGCGGCTGCCGTCGAAGGCGCAGAACTCGGCGGCGGCGGGCAGCGCGGCGAAGGACAGGAAAAGAGCGGCGAGGGGGGCAGTCTTATCCATGCCGCAGTTTAGCCCCGGTTTCCGACGGTTTCAAGGGGGGATTTTTTCGGCTTCCTCATTATTTTTCGCCTCATTCGCCGGGCGGCGGCGGCCGCCGCCCGGACGCCCAGGTCCTTTTTCGCGATGAGGAGACGCAGCGCGTCGCGGAAGATGCCCTCGAGGCTGCCGTCGGGATATTTGTGGCGCATCAGCTGCTGGGCATGCAGGACCAGGCGATGCAGGCCTTCGTCCGCGGTAAAGGCCACTCGCACGAGCCTCGCCCGAACGGGAACCTCCGCCGGCCGCAAAGGCGCGGCGCTCGGCGGGCACAGATCTTCGGGCGGACGGCTCGGCGGAGGATCGGATGCCGCCGGCAACTCGGCGTCCTCGATGGGCGGGGAAGGCGGCTCGGCCACCGCTGCCTGACGCGAGGGAGCGGCGTCCGGCGGATTCGGATGGTCCGGTGGGCGGCTGAGCGAAAGAGCGAGCGCCGGGGGCGGCTCCTCGATCCTGACCGGAGGCGGAGCGGCCCCGACGAACCGTATGGAGTCCCTGACCGGCGGATCGGGGCGCCGGTCGGCGACGAGACGCTCTATGTTCTTCGTGGTCATGCCCACCGCCTTGAGAAGGAGCGCCGGGAAATCGGCGTCCGGGAGGAAAGCGGAAAGGATCACGACCCCCTCGATATGAAGCCGTCCGTCATAGAGCATCTCAAGAATGGCGGGGTAGTCGAGCACGGCCCTCGCGGCTCGCGTTCGGCGGTATGCCGTCGCCTCGCTCCAGCGCAGCGACTGGACGCAATACTCGAACATCGAGCGCCATCCATGATCTTCATGGAGTTTTCGCCGTTGCGTCTCCGCCACGTAAGCCACGGCGTCCGCCGCGAGCACGCGCTCGCGAGCCGCGAGGGCCTTGAGACCGCGCCATAATTCTTCGTCGCTCAGCCGGAAGATATCCACTCTATTCACATTGTTCACTTTCGCCGAAAGTGACCGGCGAAGCCTCCCCTAAACATACGATCGAAGGTCCCAAAAAGTTCCATTTTCGGTCACAAAATGAAGGCGGCCGCTCGTCGAGGAATAGTTATAATACCGTCATGATCCCCACCGCGACCAAGACGACGCCCGAAGTCTCCGTTCTGAAGCAGTACATCGCCGGGAAATGGGTGGAGGGCTCGTCCTCCAAAGAGATCGTCTCGACGAACCCCGCCGACAACCGCCAGGTCCTGGCCAAGCTCAAGGGCGCCGACAAGACCGACGTCCTGCGCGCCATCGACGCGGCTCAGGCGGCGTTCCCGGCGTGGAAGGCGACGACCGCGCCCGCGCGCGGGCGCATCCTGATGAAGGCCGCCCTCATCCTGCGCGAGCGGAAGGAAGAGCTGGCCCGCCTGATGTCGCTCGAGCAGGGCAAGATCCTGCCCGAGGCGCTCGGCGAGATGGAGAAGGGCATCACCCTCATCGAATGGTTCGCCGGCGAGGGCCTGCGCATGGGCGGCGTCACGCAGCCCTCCGAGCTCGCCAAGAACCTCCTCTATACCACCCGCCACCCGCGCGGCGTCGTCTCCATCATCACGCCCTGGAACTTCCCGTTCGCGATCCCGGCGTGGAAGATCGCCCCGGCCCTGATCTCCGGCTGCACCGTCGTCTTCAAGCCCGCCTCGCTCGTGCCCGCGCTGGCCGTGGGCATCGTCAAGGCGTTCGAGGACGCCGGCCTGCCGCCGGGCGTGCTCAACCTCGTGATGGGCGCGGGCTCGGCCATGGGCGACGTCCTCGTCGAGGAGCCGCGCATCAAGGCCGTGTCGTTCACCGGCTCCAACGAGATCGGCAAGCGCGTCCACACGATCGCGGGCGCGCGCGGCATCCCCGTCGTCTGCGAGATGGGCGGCAAGAACCCGGCCGTCATCTGGGACGACGCCGACCTCGAGCTGGCGCTCGCGGGCGTCATGAAGGGCGCGTTCGGCTCCACCGGCCAGCGCTGCACGGCCACCTCGCGGCTGATCCTTCATACGAAGATCGCCGATCAGTTCCTGAAGATGCTGCTCGCCGAGGTGGCCAAGATCAAGGTCGGCCCCGGCCTCGACAAGACCAGCGGCATGGGCCCGGCCGTCGACGAGAGCCAGATGAAGACGGACCTGGAATACATCGAGATCGGCAAAAAAGAAGGGGCGACCCTGCTGTGCGGCGGGAACCGGATCACGACCGGCGACTTCGCCCACGGCTGGTTCGTCGAGCCCACCGTCTTCGACGGCGTGAGCCCGAAGTCGCGCCTGTGGCAGGAAGAGGTGTTCGGCCCGGTGCTGGCCGTCACGCGCACCGACGACTTCGACAAGGCCGTCGAGCTGGCCAACGACTGCCCGTTCGGCCTGACCTGCGCGTTCTACTCCCAGGATCTGACCCTCGCGATGCGTTTCACGGAAGAGATCGAGGCGGGGATGGTGCATCTCAACAGCCCCACCATCGGCGGCGAGGCCCAGGTGCCCTTCGGCGGCGTGAAGGGCTCCGGCGTCGGCGAGCGCGAGATGGCGAAGGAAGGCATGCACTTCTTCACCGAGCAGAAGACGGTGTTCCTCGATTACACCGGCGCCCGCCGCGCCTCGAACCTGTACTAAAAAGTGGAAACCGGGCTTCAGGACGTTCATTAGCATGACGCCCTTCTCGGCGTTGGTGGGGGGCGGCGCCGCCGGATTCCTCGGCGCGGCCCTCGCGCACGTCCTGAGCACGCTCGCCGACCGCGCCGGCGGAGAGGGCTTCCTGCGCGGGCCGTACGGGCCGCAGTTCTTCCTGATCGCCCTGTATACCGGGGTGTTCTACGCCGCCATCGGCGCCGCGGCGGGGCGGCGCGCCGCGACGGCGCTCGTCGGGCTGCTCGGCCCGATGCTCGGCATCGCCGCGGTCATGGCGGGGCTGACGCGCTACTCCGGCTGGGGCATGCCGCGCGGCCTGCCGGGGACCTTCCAGTGGCAGCTGGCCGTCGCCTCGGTCTACACCGTCGCGATCTGGGGCACGATCGCGGCCATGGGCGCGATGAGCGCCTCGACCGCGAAATGGCGCGGCGCTCTCGCGGCGACCCTCGGCTCCCTGAGCGCCTACGGCGTCCTCTCGTTCTTCCTGTGGGCCGTGCCCTCCTACGCCAAGCTGCGCTGGAGCCCGGTCTCCTTTCTCCCGTCGCCGGTGAATCTCATGGACGGCTTGCTGTCCGGGGCCGGCATCTGCCTGGCCCTGTCTCTCGACGCCAAAATCCGGAGGAATACCGCATGAGCCCCAAGACCGCCGCCCCCAAAGCCGCCAAGCCCGCCGCGTCGACAACCGACGTCGCCGCGCTGAGAGCCGCCCACCTCATGCCGCTCCCCGGGCCGATGTTCGCCAAGCCGGTGCAGATCATCTCCGGCAGGATGCAGTTCCTCTACGACGAGAACGGCAAGGAGTACCTCGACGGCTTCGCGGGCGTCGCCACCGTGTCGATCGGCCACTCGCACCCGCACTTCGTCTCCAAGCTCAAGGCCCAGATCGACGAGCTCCAGCACGAGCCGCCGCTGTACCTGCATCCCGCCGTCGGCGCGTTCGCCAAGCGCCTCGCCGACAAGGCCAAGACCGTCAACCCGGACATGGACGTGTGCTTCTTCACGAACTCCGGCTCCGAGGCCAACGAGATGGCCGCGTTCGTCGCGAAGACCTTCACCGGCCGCCACGAGTTCGTCGCGGTCCAGCGCTCGTATCACGGCCGCACCTTGCTGACGACGGCGCTGACCGGGCAGAACAACTGGCGCAACCAGGCGCCCTACCCCGCCGGCGTGGCCTTCGCCCCGACGGACTACGCGTACCGCTTCGACGGGACGCCGGAGCAGTCGACCGCGGCCGCGATCAAGGGCCTCGAGCAGACGCTCAAGACGTCCGCGTCGGGGGGGAAGATCGCCGCGCTGTACGCCGAGACGATCATGGGCGTCGGCGGCCTGATCACGCCCGGGCGCGAGTACTTCAAAGCCGCGGCCGACCTCGTGCACAAGGCCGGCGGCCTGTTCATCTGCGACGAGGTGCAGGCCGGCGTCGGCCGCACCGGCGAGCATTACTTCGGCATCAAGCACTGGGGCGCCAAGCCGGACATCATCGTCATGGCCAAGGGCCTCGGCAACGGCTACCCGATCGGCGCGATCGTCACGACCAAGGCCATCGCGGACTCCATGAAGGGCCTGCTCCACTACAACACGTTCGGCGGCGGCCCCATGGCGATCGCCGCGGCGGACGCGGTGATGGACGTCGTCGAGAAGGACGACCTCGCCGGAAACTCCAAGCTCGTCGGCGACCGCCTGATCGGAGGCTTGCGGAAGCTCCAGTTGCGCGACGAGCGGGTCGGCGACGTGCGCGGCATGGGCCTCATGGTCGGCGTCGAGCTCGTCAAGGACCGCAAGTCCAAGGAGTTCGCGCCCGACCTCACCATCCGCGTCGTCGAGTCCATGAAGGACCAGGGCGTGCTCGTCGGCAAGGGCGGCCTGGAGGGGAACACTCTGCGCATCCAGCCGCCCCTGTGCTGGACCGTCGCGGACGCCGACCGCACCGTGGCGGCGCTCGAGCAGGCCCTCAAGGATGCCTGAGCTAAATCCGCGCCGCGTCGCGCCGACCAAGGCCCGCTTCGCCCAGGTCGCCGCGGCCGTCCTGGCTGGGATGGCGGCCATGTTCTGCATCCAGAACGTGATCGAGTTCCGGCGCGAGGCGGCGCGGCCCGCGCCGATCGCCGCGGCGGCTCCGGACAAGCCGCAGCCCGTCCTCGACGTGCCCCTGCCGCAGGGCGTGCGCCGCCAGGCCGGTCCCGTGCCCTCGAGCATGATGCTCAAGCCCGAGCCGGGGCTCAGCAAGGCGGGCGTGGCCGTCGTCGGCGTCTCGGGCGAGGAGGCCCCGCCCAAGTACGAACCGCCGCCGCCGCCGCCCGAGCCGAAGGCGAGGAAGAAGGAGATGCCGCGCCTCCAGGACCGCACGATGGAGTCGCGCTTCGCCTCGAGCGCGGTGCGCAACGACGGGCGCTTCTCACGGATCAAGCGCCGCGAGGCGGCCGAGGAGGCCCCTCGGGCCGCCGCTCCGGCCCCGCAGCCAGCCGCGCCCGTCGCCGGCGCGTCGGGGATCGCCTTGATCGAGAGACCCGCGGCCGAGGCGGAGCACCTGAAGCCCGCCCCGATCGCCCAGATCACCGCCCCCGAGGTCGTGTTCTGGACCAAGGAGCGCAAGCTCCAGGTCGGCGCCGCCCTCGTCGTGATGGTCCTCGGGATCCTCTACCTGTTCTACGCCACCGGCATCAAGGACGCGCCCGTCCGGGCCGAGGGAGAGCTGTGAGCCCCGCGGAGCAGCGCAGCCGCTTAGGCCTCCTGTGCGCGGGCTTCGGCGTCCTCTCGCTGGCGCCCTTGGCGATGACCTGGCTCTCGGCCTACGGCCCCAACCCCGTCGCGCTCGGCGCCCCGGCCTGGAGCCGCCTCTACTACGCCCAGTTCGTGGCCCTCGTCGTCAGCGGCTACGGCTTCATCTTCTTCTCGACGGCGAAAGGCCGCGTGTTCCACGGCGGCCCGATGCTCGACTTCACCATCGGCCTGGGCCTGCTCGTCATCGCCTCGAGCCTCGGCCGGGCCTGGATCCCGGGCGCGTTCCTGATCGCCTTCGGCCTGCGCCTCGCCGGCGGCCGTCCCCTTCTCGCATGACCACCAAAACCGACGCCGTCATCGCGCTTGTCGACAAGTTCGGCGCGCACAACTACCATCCTCTTCCCGTCGCCATCGCGCGCGCCAAGGGGCCTTTCGTCTGGGACGTGGAGGGGAAGAAGTACTTCGATTTCCTGTCCGCCTACTCCGCCCTCAACCAGGGCCACAACCACCCGAAGATCGTCGCCGCGGCGAAGCGGCAGCTGGGGCTCGTGGCGCTGACCTCCCGCGCCTTCCACAACGAGCGCCTCGGGCCCTTCCTGGAGCTGCTGTGCCGGATCACGGGCAAGGACCGCGCCCTGCCGATGAACTCCGGTGCGGAGGCGGTCGAGACCGCGATCAAGGCGATGCGCCTGTGGGGCTACCGCCGCAAGGGCGTCGCCGAGGACAAGGCCGAGATCATCGTCTGCGCCGACAACTTCCACGGCCGCACGACGACCATCGTGGGCTTCTCGAGCGACGGCGGCTCGCGGGAGGGGTTCGGCCCCGCGACGCCGGGTTTCAAGATCATCCCCTACGGCGACGCCGCCGCCCTCGACCGCGCGATCACGCAGAACACCGTCGGCTTCCTCTTCGAGCCGATCCAGGGAGAGGCCGGCGTCATCATCCCGCCCGAGGGCTGGCTCGCGGCCGTGCGCGAGATCTGCTCCGAGCGCCGCGTGCTGATGTGCGCCGACGAGATCCAGACCGGCCTCGGCCGCACCGGGAAGATGTTCGCCTGCGAGCACGAGTCGGTGACGCCCGACCTCTACGTCCTGGGCAAGGCCTTGTCGGGCGGCCTCTATCCCGTCTCGGCCGTCTGCGCCGACGACGAGGTCCTGGGCCTGTTCACGCCCGGAACCCACGGCTCGACCTTCGGCGGCAGCCCGCTCGCCTGCGCCGTCGGCCTCGCGGCCGTGAAGGTCGTCCTCGACGAGCGCCTGCCGCAGAAGTCGGCCAAGACCGGCGCGCTGTTCAAGCGGATGCTCGAGACCCTCGAGCATCCGCACCTGAAGGACGTCCGCGGGCGGGGCCTGATGCTCGCCCTCGAGTTCAAGACCCGCGTGCGCCCCCTCGTCGAGAGCCTCGCCAAGCTCGGCCTGCTCGCCAAGGACACCCACGAGAACACCATCCGCTTCGCCCCGCCGCTGAACCTCACCGAGGCGCAGGCGAAGCAGTCCTTCGCGCTGATCAAGAAGGCCGTCGCGGCCTTCCCCGCGTAGTATAATCAATGACCGTGTCCGACGACGCCCTGCTGGAAGTCTCCTCGCTGAACAAGGCCTTCGGGACCTCGACCGTCCTGCACGACGTCTCCCTGACCGTGCGCAAGGGGGAGTTCATGACCTTGCTCGGCCCCTCCGGCTGCGGCAAGACCACGACCTTGCGCATCATCGCCGGCTTCGAGTCGCCTGACGGCGGCCGCGTGCGCCTGAGCGGCGCGGACGTCACCGACACGCCGGCCTACGACCGCGACGTCCACACCGTCTTCCAGCACTACGCGCTGTTCCCGCACCTCTCGGTGGCCGACAACATCGCCTTCGGCATGCGCATGGACAAGGTCGCCGAGGACGAGATCAAGAGGCGCGTGCCCGAGGCGCTGGCCATGGTCAAGCTCTCCGGCTTCGAGGCGCGCCGCATCCAATCGATGTCCGGCGGCCAGATGCAGCGCGTGGCGCTCGCCCGCGCCATCGCCGGGCGCCCCGCGGTGCTGCTGCTCGACGAGCCCCTCGGCGCCCTCGACCTCAAGCTGCGCAAGGAGATGCAGCTCGAGCTCAAGAACCTGCAGCGCAAGCTCGGCATCGCCTTCATCTACGTCACGCACGACCAGGAGGAGGCGATGACGATGTCCGACCGCATCGCCGTCTTCAATCACGGGCGCATCGAGCAAGTCGGCACGCCCGGGGAGATCTACGAGACGCCCAAGACCTCCTTCGTCGCCGACTTCATCGGCGGCGCCAACATCTTCTCCGCCAAGGTCCTGCGCGGGGAGCCCGGCCGCGCCCACCTGCTGCTCGAGGACGAGCACGAGCTCAACGTCCCCCTGGACGCCAACGAGTCCCTGCCGGGGATCGGCGCGCGCGTGAAGGTCGCCATCCGCCCGGAGCGCGTGAAGGTCTTCTACAAGGACGAGCTGCCCTTCGGCCTGCTCCGCTTCGACGCGATCCTCAAGGACACCGTGTTCCTGGGCGACGCCTGCCAGATCTACCTGCAGATGTTCAAGAAGAACCCCGAGCGCCTGACCATCGCCTGGGCCGGCGGCGACCGCTACGCCGTCCACGACGACATGGACGTGCCGGTCATCGCGGCCGTCGACCCCGAGGACGTGTACATCCTCGAGCGGGACAATGCCTGAGACCGTTTCCCGCCGCTCGTTCCTGAAGGCCGCCGTCCTGGCGCCCCTCATGCCGGCCCTGCTGGCCGCCTGCCGCCGCGCCGACGACAAGCGCGTCGTCAACTTCTTCAACTGGTCGAACTACATCGGCAAGGACACCTTGCCGGATTTCAGCAAGCGTACCGGTGTGGAAGTCCGCTATGACCTGTTCGCGGACGAAGACGAGATGTTCACCAAGCTGCGCGCCGGCGCCCGCGGCTACGACCTGATCGTCGTCGGCGACTACTTAATACCGCGCTTCAAGTCGATGAACCTCATCGAGCCCGTGCCCGCCGGCACGCTCAAGAACCTGGGCAACTTAGCGCCCCGCTTCCGCCGCCCGGTCTACGATCCCGACGAGACGACGGTCCCCTACCTGTGGGGCACGACCGGCATCGCCTACAACAAGAAGAAGATCAGGAAGGCGCCGACCTCCTGGTGGGACCTGTGGGACCCGCAGTACAAGGACCGGGTCTCCATGCTCGACAACGTGCGCGACTGCATCTCGGTGGCGATGCAACTTCTCGGGATCCCGCAAACGACCAGGGATCCCGAAGATTTCCGTAAAATACGCGAGCTGCTCGTCAAGCAGAAGCCCCTGGTCAAGCAGTACTCGAGCGCCTCCTACCTGAACTCCCTCGTGGCGGGGGAGATCGACCTGGCGATGACCTGGTCCGGCGACCTGTTCCAGACCGCGCGCGAGAACCCAGACCTCGACTACGTCATCCCCAAGGAAGGCACCTACATGTGGGTGGACTGCCTGGCGATGATGCGCGGCGCCCGCCACCGCGAGGACACCCTGCGCCTGATCGACTACCTGCTCGAGCCCGCCGTCGCGGCCGGCATCGCCAACTCGGTGCGCTACGCCACGCCCAACCTGGCCGCCCAGAAAGAGGTCGACAAGGTCCTCCTCAAGGACCCGCGCGTGTACCCCACGCCCGCCCTCATGAAGCAGCTCCAACTGCACCACGTCCTCGACAGCGAGCAGAGCGAGCTGTGGAGCCAGACCTGGGCCGACGTGAAGGTCGCATGAGCCCCGCGATCGGAGCCGCTTAAGTGGGCAAGGCTCTTTCCTGGCTCCTCGGCGGCCGCCGGCCTCTCGCCAGCCACCTCCTGCTCGCCCCGGCCTCGCTGTGGCTGATCTTCCTCCTGATCATCCCGGCGGGGGGCCTCATCCTCCTCTCCTTCGCCAAGAACGGGCCGTACGGCGCCATCGTCTGGGAGTTCGGCCTCCACAACTACGCCCGGGCCTTCGACCCCAAGTACCTGCCCGTCCTGTTCCGGACCTTCGCCTTCGCCGCGGCCACGACCATCGTCTGCCTCGTCCTGGGCTACCCGCTCGCCTACTACCTCACCTTCCGCGCCGGCCGCTGGCGCAACGCGCTGCTCGTCGGCCTGATGGTGCCGTTCTGGAGCTCCTGCCTCGTCGCCTACTACTCCTGGATGATCGTGCTGGGCAAGGAGGGCCTGCTCAACACCGCCCTGATCCGCTTCGGCTTCCTCTCCGAGCCCATCGGCTTCCTGTACACGCCCTTCGCCATCCTCCTCGGCCTGGTCTACTTCTACCTGCCGTTCACCGTGCTCCCGCTGTACGCCTCCCTGGACAAGGTGCCCCGCTCCGTCGTGGAGGCCGCCTACGACCTCGGCGCCGGGCGCTGGACGGCCTTCTGGAAGGTCACCTTCCCGCTCTCCCTGCCCGGCGTCGTCGCCGGCTGCGTGCTCACCTTCATCCCCTGCCTGGGCGACTTCCTGACCGTCGAGATCCTCGGCGGCCCGCGCTACTACCTGCTCGGCAACCTGATCTCCAACCAGTTCATGATGGCCCAGGACTGGCCTTTCGGCTCCGCCCTGACCTCCTTGCTGCTCGCCGGCCTCGTCGGCGGCCTGTGGCTGTATCAGGCGTGGGAGAAGGCGTGAGCAGGAAAAGCGGAGGGATGGCCGCCTACGTCGCCGCGCTGTTCGGCTTCCTCTACCTGCCGCTCGGCGTGATGTTCGTCTTCTCCTTCAACGACGCCCGGCGCAACGTCGTCTGGCGCGGCTTCACGCTCAAGTGGTACAAGGCCCTGTTCCACGACGCGGAACTGATGAGCGCGATGCTGACCTCGCTCGAGCTGGCGCTCGCCGCCGCCGGCATCGCCGCGGTCCTCGGAATGCTCGCCTCCTACGCGATGGTCAAGCACAAGGCCTTCCGCGGGCGGGGGGCCTACGACGCCTTGCTCAACGTCCCGCTGATGATGCCGGAGGTGGCCTTGGGCGTCGGCATCCTCACCTTCCTCGTCCGGGCGGGCTACGAGCTGGACTTCATGGCCCTGGCCAGCTCCCACGCCCTGATCTGCCTGCCCTACACGGTCGCGGCCGTGCGCGCCCGCCTGATTTCCTTGCAGGAATCATCTTTAGAGGACGCGGCCATGGACCTGGGCGCCACCGAGTGGCAGGCCTTCGTGAAGGTGACCTTGCCGCTGGCCATGCCCGCCATCATCTCCGGGGCTCTGCTCTCCTTCACGGTGAGCTTCCAGGACTTCGTGACCTCGTTCTTCGTCGCGGGCATCGGCATCGTCACGATGCCCATCAAGATCTACTCGATGATGAAGTTCGGCGTGACCCCGGAGATCAACGCGCTCTCGGTGTGCCTGCTGCTCGCCACCTTCCTGCTGATCGGCCTCAACGCCGCGTTCGCCGTGCGCCCCGACGAAGCCTCACGCCACTAGGGCTTCGGCCTCGAGGGTGATGGCGTCGAGCGAGCGCTTGAGCTCCGCCGCCTTGAGCTTCAGGTCGTCGAGCGGCCCGACGGAGATCGGCTCGCCGTAGACCACGACCGAGCGCCCGAACGGCATCGGGATCTGGAACTGGTCCCAGGTGCCCCTGAGGATCAGGCGGTTCGACTGGGCGTTGGTGATCGGCAGGATGGGTACGCCCAGCTTCTGGGCGAGGTACATGACGCCTTCCTTGATCTCCTCCTTGGGGCCTTTGGGGCCGTCGGGCGTGATGCCGATATCGAGGCCGGAGCGCAATGCCTTGATGAGCCCGCGCACGGCGTCGGACGCGCCGCGCGACGAGGAGCCGCGCACCGAGGACACGCCGCAGCAGCGCCGGATCGTCTCGGCGATCATCTCGCCGTCCACCGACTTGCTGATGAGCATGGACATCGCGTCGCCGCGGTGCGAGACGGTGAAGAACACCTGGCGCTGGTGCCAGAAGGCGTAGATGAAGCGCCGGTCGTCGGCGCGCAGCTTGTCGCGGATCGCGCCGCGGACGGTGGTCAGGCTCGTCGTGAGCTTGATGAAGGTCGAGAACAGATACCCGAGGTAGGGGACGAGGAAGCGGATCGCGGGCATCACTCAGTGTACCAGTTAACCGGACGCCGCCCCGGGCTCAACGGGCGATTTCGGGCGCTATTTTCTCGTCGCGTGGAGAGTAGCGAGGTTATAACCGGTCGAAACTGTCGTTGACAACAGTTTTTGCCGCCGCGTCGGTGAATCGCGGGGGTTACTTCGCGGGGACGGGCGCGGCCTTGGCGGCCTCGTCGGCGGCCTGGTGCGCGGCGGCGCGCTGGATGAAGCCGCAGCACGCGTCGGTCTTCACGACCGGGCAATTCAGGCGGTGCAGGCCGAAGCCGGCGGCGGCGAGAAGGGCGATGGCGCCGAGGCGCCCGAGGATGTTCCCGTCGCTGTTGAGCTGGCTCATGGTTTGATTGTACCGTAAGCGGCCTTGCGGTTCAAGGACGCCACGTCCTTGCGGATCTGATTCCTCAGGGCGTCCAACGAGGGGAAGCGGCGCTCGGAGCGGATCTTGGAGAGGAAGCGCAAGGTCAAGGTGCGGCCGTACAGGTTCCCGCGGAAGCCGGGGATATGCACCTCAACGACGAGGCGCAGCCCGCCGAGGGTGGGGCGGACGCCGACGTTGCAGGCGCCGAGACGCTCGCCGATCGTCGTGCCGCGAACCGAAACCCTCCAGACGCCGCGCGGTGGGCGGGCCGAGGCGGGGACCTTGACGTTGGCCGTCGGAAAGCCGAGCTTGCGGCCGACGCGCTCGCCGCGGACCACGCGGCCGCGAACGGTGGTCATGGCTTGTCTTTGAGGGCCTTCTCGAGGACCGGGAGCGACGCCGCCAGGCGCTGGGCGAGCTCGACGGCGGGCATGGCGCGGATCGCGTCGAGCGGCTGGGCGTCGGCGAGGAGGAACGGGCCCACGGACTCGCGGCGGAGCGTCGAGACGGTCCCGCCGCAGCCCAGTCTCGCCCCGAGGACTTCGGCGAGGGTCCTGACGTACGTCCCGCTCTCGCAGCTCAGGCGGTGGGTCAGCTCGGGGGCCTCCCAGGACAGGGCCTCCCAGGAATGCAGCACGGACTGGCGGGCCTTCACCGGGACCTCGAGGCCTTTGCGGGCGTACTCGTACAGCGGGCGCCCCTGGTGCTTGACCGCCGAGTAGGCGGGGGCGGGCGCGTCCACGGTGCCGATGAGCGC
Source organism: Elusimicrobiota bacterium (assembly GCA_016182905.1). Taxonomy (NCBI): domain Bacteria; kingdom Pseudomonadati; phylum Elusimicrobiota; species Elusimicrobiota bacterium. The sequence continues at coordinate 24,007 of JACPFR010000017.1, read as the reverse complement.
GGAGCACTCGGCCTTGAGCCGGGCGAGGTCCAGGGAAGGCAGCGGCTTCTCCTCGATGACCTTGCCGGTGACGTCTCCCGTCTCGGTCTTCACCCCGAGGCGGATCGTGCCCGAGTAGGTCTTGTCCATGCCCTGCAGGCGGGCCTGGAGCTTGGTGCACGGGCCGATCAGCGCCACCAGCAGGCCCGTGGCGAGGGGGTCGAGCGTGCCCGTGTGGCCGACCTTGGTGCCGCGGGGGAAGAGCTTGCGCAGGACGGCGACGCAGTCGTGCGAGGTCCACCCCGCGGGCTTGTCGATGAGGAGCATCCCCGCCGCAGGGAAGCCCGCGCCCGTCACTGGTTCTTTTCCTTCTCGAGCTTGTTGAGGAGCTCGTCGATGCGCGACGCCTTCTTCGGCGTGATGTCGTAGGTGAAGACCAGGTTCGGGATGGTCTTCACCGAGACCTTCTTCTTGATGAGCTCGCGCAGGTACGGGGCGGCCCGCTCCAGGGCGGCGGCGGCGCGCTCGCGCTCGGCGTCGGTGCCCAGGATCGAATAGAAGACCTTGAGCGTCTTGCGGTCGTGGGACAGGTCCACGTCGGTGACCGTGATGAAGCCGACGAGCCCGGGGTCCTTGACCTCGCGCAGGTGCGTGGAGACGAGCTCTTTATAAAGCTCGCGAAGCCGGTCGTTGCGCTCGAACATGATGCGTCTGTCCTCTACCGAGGCGACTGGGACAGACGCCGCGTGCGCGATTCCTTGACGAAGAACTCGAGCAGGTCGCCGACCGCGAAGTCGTTGAAGCCCTCGGTGCCGATGCCGCACTCCTGGCCCTTCTCGATCTCCTTGACGTCGTCCTTGAAGTGGCGCAGCGTGGTGACCTTGCCGGTGTGGAGCGTCTTGCCGTCGCGGAGCACGCGGATATGCCCGCCGCGGGTGGCCTTGCCGTCGCGGATCGCGGAGCCGGCGATGACGCCGGTCTTGACCTTGAACAGCGCCTTGACCTCGCCCTTGCCGACGACGACGTCGACGATCTCGGGCGCGAGCAGGCCCTCGAGGGCCGCCTTCACGTCCTCGATGAGGTCGTAGATGACCGCGTACTTGCGGACCTCGACGCCCTCGCGCTCGGCGAGCTCGGCCGCGCGCGGCTCGACCTCGGCGTTGAAGAGCAAGGTGACGGCGTCGGAGGCGGAGGCGAGCAGGATGTCGGACTCGTTGGCGTTGCCGATGGCGCCGTGGATGATGCGCACGCGGCACTCGGTCGTGGAGAGGCCCTCGAGCGAGTCGCGCAGCGCCTGCAGGGAGCCCTGCACGTCGGCCTTGAGGAGGATGTTGAGGTCCTTGGCCTTCGACGCGCCGGTGCTCATCGCGGAGCGCAGGCCCACGAGCGTCATGTGCTTCTGGTGGGCCATCGTCTGCTCGCGGTGGATCAGGCGGCGCTTCTCGGCGATGTCGCGCGCGGCCTTCTCGTTCTCGACGACGGTGAACGCGTCGCCGGCCTGCGGCGTGCCCATGATGCCGAGGATCTCGACGGGGGTCGCGGGGCCGGCGGACTCGATGCGCCTGCCGTTGTCGTCGACGAGGGCCTTGATCTTGCCGTGCGCCAGGCCCGCGACGAACGCGTCGCCGAGCTTGAGCGTGCCGGCCTGGACGAGCACGGTAGAGACGGCGCCGCGCTTCGGGTCCATCTTGGCCTCGAGGACCGTGCCGTAGGCGGGGCGGTCCGGGTTGGCCTTGAGCTCGAGGATTTCCGCTTGAAGAGCCAAGCTTTCCAACAACTTGTCGAGGTTGAGGCGCTTCTTCGCGGAGACGTCGACGAAGATGTTCTTGCCGCCCCACTCCTCGGGCTGCAGGCCGTGGCCGGAGAGGTCCTGGCGGATCTTCTGCGGGTTGGCGCCGGGGAGGTCGATCTTGTTGACCGCGACGACGATCGGCACGCCGGCCGCCTTCGCGTGGTCGATGGCCTCGATCGTCTGCGGCATGATGCCGTCGGTGGCCGAGACGACGATGACGACGATGTCGGTGACCTTGGCGCCGCGCGCGCGCATGGCGGTGAAGGCCTCGTGGCCGGGCGTGTCGAGGAAGACGATGTCGCCCTTGTCGATGTGGACCTTATAGGCGCCGATGTGCTGCGTGATGCCGCCGGACTCGCCCTCGGCGACCTTCGCCGAGCGGATCGCGTCGAGCAGCGAAGTCTTGCCGTGGTCGACGTGGCCCATGATGGTGATCACGGGGGGGCGGCTCTTGAGCTTGGCGGGGTCTTCCTTCTCGGCCTTGACGACCGCGAGCTCCTCTTCTTTGTACATCGCGACGACCTCGAGCTCGTAGCCGAAGTCGGAGGCGACGACCTGCGCGGCCTCGGTGTCGAGACGCTGGTTGATCGTGGCGAAGATGCCCAGGCCCATCAGCTTCTTGATGACGTCGTTCGTCTTGATCTCCATCTTCTCGGAGAGCTCGCGGACGGTGATCATGGAGGACACCTTGATCTTCTTGAGCGCGGGCTTCTGGCCGGGCTCGAGGGGCTTCACCGAGGGCGCGGCAGGCCGGTTCTGCTGCTGGGGGCGGTGACCGCCTCCCTGGCCCGGGCGGTGCTGGCCGGGGCGCTGGCCGGGCATCGGAGGGCGCGGGGCGCCGGGACGCGGCGTCATCTGCGGGCGGATCGTGATTGCGCCGGGGCGCAGGATGACCGGCTTCTGCGGACCGGAGGTGCCGGGCTTCGGCGGCATGGGCGGGAGCGCGCCGGTCGTCGGCGGCTTCTGCGCGGGCGGCACGGGAGCCCCGGGAACGGCGGGCTTGGGCGCGACGGGCGCGGCCGGAGCGCCGGCGGCGGGCTGGACCGGCTTCGGCGGCAAGGCGCCGGGGACGGCGGGCTGCTTGATCGTGACCGGGGCGCCGGGAACCGGCGGCTTCGCGACGGGCGCGGTCGGGATCGAGGGCGGCGCAGCGGGGGCCGGAGCCGCCGCCGCGGCGGCGGGCGCGGGCGGAACGACCGGCTTCGGAGCGGGCGGCTTCGGAAGCGCGGCGCCGGCGGCGAGGCGCGTCACCGTCGGTCCGGCGGTGGAGACGTTGCGCTTCTTGAACATCGCGAACGCGGAGACCAGGTTGGCGGTGGGAGGCGCGATCGAGCCCTCTTCCTGCGTCGTGCGGACTTCGGCGGCCGTGCCCTTGGCGGCGGCTTTCTTCGGGGCGGCCTTGGCCTTGGCGGCCGCGGGCTTCGCGGCGGCGGGCTTTTTCGCCGGAGTCTTTTTCGTGGTCTTCTTTTCCATTACCGGACGATTATAGCAAATTGGCGGGGACCTAGGCAGGACCTAGGAGACTGAGCAATTAATGGCGTAGCCCTCGGTCGAACGGGTTTGGCTGCTGGCTAGGCGCGACGAGCGAGGATAGCTGTAGCTATCTGAGCGAGGAGCAACAACGCCATCGGTCAATTGCAAGCCTCCGAGGGCCACGCCATTAATTGCTCAGTCTCCTCGGTCTACGCCTTCTCGAGCGCCGCCTTGGCGTTCGCGATGATCTTGGCCGCGGTCTTCTCGCCGATGCCGGCCGTTTTCAGGTCCTCGGCCGAGGCCGCGGCGAGCTTCGCCGCGTCGGTGATGCCGGCCTTGACCAGGATCTCGAGCGTCTTGGGGCCGACGCCCTCGAGCGTGGCCAGGGACGCATCAGCACCTTCGCTGCTGATGCGTTTAGAGGGCTTCGCCGGCTCGGCCTTGACCTCGAGGGTCCAGCCGGTGAGCTTCTGCGCGAGGCGCACGTTCTGCCCGTCCTTGCCGATGGCCAGGGCGAGCTGCTCCTCGGCGACGAGGACCTCGGCGATGCGGTTCTCGGGATCCATGACCTGCACCGACGAGACCTTGGCCGGGGCCAGGGCCGCGGCGAGGGACTCCTCGACGCCCTCGGCGAAGGCGATCAGGTCGATGCGCTCGCCGGCGACCTCGTTCATGATCGAGCGGATGCGCGAGCCGCGCAGACCGACGCACGAGCCGATCGCGTCCACGCGAGGGTCGTTGGACTTCACGATCACCTTGGCGCGGAAGCCGGGGTCGCGCACGATGCGCACGATCTCGACGGTCTTGTCCGCGATCTCGGGGACTTCCATCTCCATCAGCCTCTGGAGGAAAAGATCGGCGGCGCGGGAGAGGACGACCGCGGGGCCGCGCTGGGACTTGTCCACGCGCAGGATGACGGCGCGCACGTTGCCGCCGATGTTGTAGCGCTCGCGGCGGATCTGCTCGCGCGGGGGCAAAACGCCCTCGGTCTTGCCGAGGTCGACGATGATGCTGCGCTCGACGAAGCGGTGGACGGAGCCGGAGACGACCTCGCCCTCCTTCGGCTTGAACTCCTCGTACAGCTTGTCGCGCTCGACCTCGCGCACGCGCTGCGTCAGAACCTGCTTGGCGGTCTGCGCGGCGATGCGGGCGAAGTCGGCGGCGGGAGCGGGATAGATCAGCTCGTCGCCGACCTTGGCGCCCTTCTTGATCTTCTGGGCGTCGGCCTCGGTGAGCTCGAGCTCCGGGTCCGCGACCTCGTCGACGACCTTCTTCGCCACGACGGCGGAGAAGACGCCGCTCTCGCGGTCGATGGAGGCGCGGATGTCGGCGTTCTTGCCGACGTGCTTGCGCAGGGAGGACACGACGGCGCCCTCGATCATGGACAGGATCTCGTCCACGGGGATGTTCTTTTCACGCGCGATCTGCTCCAACGCCGTCATCAGCTCGGATTTGCTCATAAGATCAATCCTCCGAAAAATCAACCGCCGCGGAGTCGTCGAGACGCAGCTCGTCGATGTTCTCGCGCGCGAACGCCTTGAGGTCCTTCTCCACCTGGACGGAGACCTTGCCCTCGTTCAGGCCCTTCAAGACCCCGGTGAACCGGCGCTGGCCGTTCTCCGGGAGCTTCAGACGCAGCTTCACGGGTTTGCCCGCGAAGCGCTCGAAATCCTTGTCCTTCTTGATCACGCGGTCGAGGCCGGGAGACGACACCTCGAGCACGTAGGAGCGCGCGATCTTGTCGCCCTCGTCGAGCGTCGCCCCGACCCGGTCCGAGAAGTACGCGCAGTCGTCGAGCGTGATCCCGTTCGGCTTGTCCAGGAACAGACGCAGGACCCACTGCGGACCTTCCATGCGCCACTGCAGGTCCACCAATTCACCGCCTTCCTGCTCGATGAGGGGGGTCAGAAGCGCTTCGATCTCTTTGGCGTCCATGGTCTTAATCCAATAAAACTCAATAAAAAAAGTGGCTCATAACGGCAGCCACTCCTTAAGAAAGCGCGCCCCCCAAGACGTTGGGAGGCGAACAAAGGCATGATAGCACGAATCGGGCGGCGATGTCAAGGACTTGCGCCTTACAATTACACGGGTTATACTGCGCCCATGAACATAATCGCCCGCTTCAAGAACGGCTTCCTCCTCCTCGGCAATTCGTTCTCGGTGATGCGGGCCAACCCCCGCCTGCTCCTGTTCCCGGTCGCCACGGCGGCGCTCACCTGCGTCATCGGCGGCCTGTTCCTGACCCCGATCGTGTTCCAGCCGTCCCAGCACGGCTACAAGACGGCGGAACACTGGGCCGAGGTCGGCTCCCGCCTGGTCGTCGCCAGCGAGCCCGACGCGATCGACCTGATGAAAGGCCGCAAACAGCATTACGCCCTGTCCAAGCAGGCGCTCGCCTACTTCGCCCTGGCCTACTTCCTGTCCATGTTCCTCGCCACTTTCTTCAACGTGGCCTTCGTCCACGAGATCTTCGACGCGCTCGACGGCAACCCCGTCTCGGTCACCGAGGGGATCCAGTTCGCCCTCACGAAGCTGAAACCCATCCTCATGTGGACCTTGTTCGCGGGCGTCGTCGGCCTGATGATCAAGGCGCTCGAGGAGCGCTTCGGCTTCTTCGGGCGCTGGGTGATCCGTTTCGTCGGCGCGGCCTGGAGCGTGGCGAGCGTGTTCGTCATCCCCGTGCTCGTGCTCGACGAGCGCGCGGAGAACCCGATCGAGGCCGTCAAGCTCTCCGCCGGCGTGATCCGCAAGGCGTGGGGGGAGGCCCTGGCCGGCTACGCGGGCCTGCAGATCGGCGGGGTGATCGTCGTGGCGAGCCTGTTCGTCGTCGGCGGCCTCGCCGGCTGGGCGGGCTGGGCGTCGCAGTCCTTCGCGCCCTTCGTCGCCGGGCTGCTGTTCTGGCTCGCCTTCGCGTTCGCCTTCACCTACGCGCTCGGCGTCGCGGGGCAGATCTACCTGTGCGTGCTCTACCGCTACGCGACCTCGGGCACGGTGCCTCCCGGCTACACGCCGGAGATGCTCGGCTCGGCCTGGACGCCGAAGAAGGCGTGAGGCGCCTCTCCGCGGTCCTCGTCCTCGCGCTCGCAGCGCCGCCCGCCCGCGCGGCCCTGCTCGACGTCCTCTTCCCGAAGCCCAAGGCCGAGGCCGTCGACCCGGCCGCCTACCGCGGGCTGACCCATCTCGTCGTCGTCGCCGGGAGCACGCAGCACTCCGCCGCCCAGGAGATGCTCCTCGGCAACATCGAGCAGCGCCTGCGCGAGAGCGGGTGCTGGCAGGTGATGGGCCACGCCGAGGCGCGGGAGAAGCTGCCCCACGCCCTGCTGTCGCCGCCGTCTCCGCGCAAATGGGCCAACGGAGGCGAGGTGACCTCCGGACTGCTCTCCCGCATGCCGCGCCGGGACGCCCGGATCGGAGTGCTCGTCTTCTGGGTGAAGGACTGGCGCGGCGAGAAGTACTCCCGGGGGACCGGCGGCGAGGCGCTCGGAGATTTCCTGTCGGACCGGCTGAAGTCCCCCGGCACGCCGAACGCGACGAGAGCGCTCTACGAGCGGGACGCCGTCGCCCAGCTCTTCGACAGCGCCGGCGGCGCGCAGATCTGGCGAGGCCACATGTTCCTGGGCCCCGGCACGGACGTCGACGCGGACGGCCGTCTCCCCTACGCAGACCAGGAGACGCGCGACCAGAACGCCTCCGCCGAGTACGAGTCGTTCATCTCCTTCTTCTCGGCGAATCTGAAGCACCCCCCGAACATGGAGAACGGCTGCACCGTACGGCCCGCCCCGCGGCCCGTCGCCGCCGCCGCGGCCGCCCCGCCGCCGGACCCCGACGCGGAGGCGTTCGCCGCCCTCGCCGGCGCCGATCCCGCGGCCCGCGCGCGGGCGGCGCTGAGCCTCGGCCGCGCGGACAACGAGCGGGCCGTCGACCCGCTGATCAAGGCCCTCGGGGATCCCGACCAGAAGGCGCGAGGCAGCGCCATCGAGGCCCTCGGCCTGATCGGCAGCCCCAAGGCCGTCGACGCCCTCGTCCCGGCGCTCTCCGACGAGAGCAAGCTCGCCCGCGCCCTCGCGGCGCGCGCGCTCGGGAGGATCGGCAGCGACCGCGCCAAGCCCGCCCTGCTCAAGCTCGCCGCGAGCGAGAAGGAGGAGCTCGTGCGCAGGGAGGCCGCGGCCGCCCTGAAGTCCATCGACGATCCTCTCAACATGAAGATGGACGCCGGCGCGCTGCCGGACTGAGCGGGGGCGGCTCGCCTCAGCGCTCGCCGGGCGCCCGGAGATCGACCGACCGCCGGAACTCCGCGCCTTCCGGAGAGTGGAGCGCGAGCTCCATCCCCACGAAGAGCAGCGCGGCGAAGGAGAGGGAGGCCACCAGCAGGTTCCGGCGCTTCTCCGAGGGCGTGACGACGACGCAGCCGTTCTTCGCCTCCAGGGCGCGCCGGGCGCGGTGCTCGCGCGCGGCGAGAGTCAGGCTGGCCGCGGCGGCGGCCGCGGCCGCGATGAGCAAGGGCACGCGGAAGGGCGAATGATCCAGCCAAAGGGCGAAGGCGAGGAGCGCGGAGCCCGAGCCGGCGCCCAGCGAGAGCGCCAACGACCCCAGGAACACCTTGCCGAGGCAGCCCCCGCCGGCCAGCGCCAGGAGGAAGCCGCCCCAGGTCAGCGCGGGTCCCGACGGCGCGGGCGCGGACGCGGCGGCCTCGCCCCCCGTGCCGTCGGCCTTGAGCCGGTACGCGGGGCTGGCCTCACGGAAGCCCTTGAGCACGAGGTCCTCGCGCGCGACGCCCGGGTAGCGCCCGGCGACGCGCGCGTAGACGTTCTCGGCGACGAGGATCTCGCCGGCGCGCGCCTGCGCCTGGAGCCGCGCCGCCTGGTTGACCACGTCGCCGATGGCGGTGTAGTCCTTCACGTCGTCGGAGCCCAGCCGCCCGACGCGCGCGTAGCCCGTCGCGATGCCGATCGAGGCGCGCAGGTCGTGCCCCAGCTCCTTCGACAGCGCCGGGAGCCGGAGCTGCAGCTCGCGCGCCGCGTCGACGGCGGCCGCGGCGTGGTCCGCCCGCTTGACGGGGACGTTGAAGAAGGCCATGACGCAGTCCCCGATGTACTTGTCGATGAAGGCCCCGTGGGCGGTCAGCACGCCGGCGGCCTCGCGCAGGTACTTGTCCACGACGCCGTAGGTGCCCTCCGCGCCCAGGCGCGCCGTGAGCTCCGTGAACGACGACAGGTCGGCGAACACCATCGTCAGCTCGACGAGCCGCCCTTCCTCGATGTGCACGTTGCAGCGCGTGCAGCAGTTGGGGTTGCGCGAGCTGCGCTTGACGCCCGCCAGGGACAGCGCCGCCGCCAGCGCGCCCGAGAGCGGCAGGCCGCAGACGAGGCAGGCCCGCGAGAGGCGCTCGGGGGTCAACGCGCGCTAGGAGACGGCGACCGCGCCCTTGAGCGCGTCGGCGAGCTTGTCGGCCGCCTCGTCGAGGCTCCAGTTCGAGGCGGACGCCTCCCCGCGCTTCTTGTACTCGACGTGGCCGGCGTCGAGCATGCGCTTGGAGATCACGAAGCGGTGCGGGATGCCGATCAGGTCGATGTCCTTGAACTTCACGCCGGGCTTGCCGTCGCGGTCGTCCTCGAGGACGTCGAGGCCCTTCGCCTCGAGCTCCTTGACGAGCTTGTCCACGGCGGGGCGCACGCGCGCGTCGTCGTTCTCGTCGATGACGACGACGGCGCACTGGAAGGGGGCGATCTCGGAGGGCCAGACGATGCCGTCCTTGTCGTGGCCTTGCTCGATGGCCGCCGCCACCACCCGCGAAACGCCGATGCCGTAGCAGCCCATCACCATGACCTGGGGCTTCTGCGCCTTGTCCAGGTACTCGGCCTTCATCGACTTCGAGTACTTCGTGCCGAGCTTGAAGGTGTGGCCGACCTCGATGCCCTTGAAGAACTCGGTCTTGGAACCGCAACTCGGGCACGGATCCTCCAAAGTGGCGGTTCGCAGGTCGAAGAAGCCCTTGATGTCCGGCAGCTCGCGCGCGATGTTGAAGTTGTCGGTGTGCAGGCCGTCCTTGTTCGCGCCGCTCACGCCGTTGAGCACGGCCCTCGTCGAGAAATCGGCGTAGACGGCCACGCCGGGGTGGCCCTGCGGGCCGCCGTAGCCGACCTTGCAGCCCATGACCTGCTCGTACTGCGCGGCGTTGGCGCGGAACAGGTTCGGCGCGCCGACGGCCGCGGCGAGCTTGGCCTCGTGCAGCTCGTGGTCGCCGCGCATGAGAGCGATCACGGGCGTCTTGCCGTCGATCATGTATAGCTGGGTTTTCAAGAACTCGGTCAACGGGCGCTTTATGAGCGCCGCCACGTCGGCCACGGTGGTCTTGCCCTGCGTGTCGAACTCGGTCAGGAGCTTGAAGGCGGAGGCATCGGGAGCCTTGAACGCGTCCTTGATCTCCGACCTCTCGATGTTGGCGCCGTAATCGCACTTCGTGCACGACACGATGGTCTCCTCGCCGGTCTCGGCGAGCACCATGAACTCGTGGGAGAACGAGCCGCCGATCGCCCCGGCCTGCGCCAGGACGGGCTTGAACTTCAGGCCGCAGCGGACGAACACGCGCTTGTAGGCCTCGTAGATGGTCTTGTAGTACGCGTTCGCGTCCGCCTCGTCGGCGTGGAAGGAGTACGCGTCCTTCATGATGAACTCGCGCGCGCGCATCACGCCGAAGCGGGGGCGGATCTCGTCGCGGAACTTCCGGCCGATCTGGTAGAGCATCACCGGCAGCTGGCGCCAGGAGCGGACCTCGCGGCGCACGAGGTCGGTGACGACCTCCTCGGCCGTCGGGGCGAAGCAGAACTCGGCGTCCTTGCGGTCCTTGATGCGCAGCAATTCCTTGCCGTAAACGGGCCAGCGGCCGGTCTCCTCCCAAAGCGCCTTCGGCTGGATCACGGGCAGATCGACCTCCATCCCGCCGATCCCGTCCATCTCCGCGCGCACGATGCGCTCCACCTTGCGCAGCACGCGCAGCCCCAGCGGCAGCCAGTCGTAGATGCCCGAGGCGACCTTGCGGATCATGCCCGCGCGCTGCATCAGCTGCGCCGACACGTTGTCCGCGTCCGACGGCGCCTCACGAAGGGTGGGAAGGAGGTATTTCGATAATTTCATGGTTTTTTTGGTGTCAGGCTCGCAAATTCGTCGATTACTTCCAGAGAATTCAACGAATTTGCGAGCCTGACACCGAGTCCTATTTCTTGAGCTCGACGGCCTTATCGGCCTTGTTGGCGCGTTCGGTGCGGATGCGGAGGACGTCGTTATAGGTGGCGAACACGAGGAGGCTCATCAGGAAGGCGATGCCGATCGTGTTGGCCTTCTCCATCACGGCGACCGAGGCGCGCTTGCCGCGCAGCCCCTCCCACCAGTAGAACATGGCGTGGCCGCCGTCGAGCAGCGGCAGGGGGAGGAGGTTGAAGAAGCCGATGGCCACCGAGATGAAGCCGATCAGGAACACGAACTCCTCCCAGCCCGCGCGGGAGGCTCTGGAGACCATCTGGAAGATGCCGACCGGCCCGGCGAGGTCGGGGCGCTCGCGCTTCCAGAGCTTGCCGGCGATGACCGTCACCGTCTGCTTGCTCTGCGTCCAGCACAATCTCAAGGCTTCGCGGCCCGCCGCGAAGGGACCGACGGGCTTGTACTCGGCCTTGGGCATGATGCCGATCACGCCGCGCGTGCCGGTCTCGTCCTTCTTGGGCACGACCTTGATCTCGAGCGGCCGGCCGTCGCGCACGACGGACAGGGATATCTCCTTCTCGGCCGAGCGGTGGATCGAGCTCGCCAGGTCCTCCCAGCCGGTCAGGGCGCGGCCGCCGAAGGCGGTGATCTTGTCGCCGATCAGGATCCCGGCCTTGTCCGCCGGGAAGCCGACCATCATGTTGCCGATGACCGGCTCCTTCGAGGCCTCGGGCATGCCCTTGCCCCAGATGAGGCCGGTGTACAGCGCGAAGGCGAGGACGTAGTTCATCGCGGGGCCCGCGTAGACGATGACCAGGCGCCGGGCCCAGTTCTGGCCGAAGTACTCGTCGCTCTTAGGCTCCGCGGCGCCAGCCGCGGAGGGGTCCTCGCCCGCGGGCTTGACGAAGCCGCCGAAGGGGATCGCGCAAAGGGAGAAGCGGGTGCCGACTCTGTCCGTGAAGCCGAGCAGTTCGGGGCCGAAGCCGAAAGCGAACTTCTCGACGCGGACGCCGAGGCGGCGGCAGGCGAAGAAGTGGCCGGACTCGTGCAGGACGATGACGAGGCCGAGCGCGAAGGCGTTCGCGCCGACGGTGTAGAGTATCGACAGGAGTGAGTTCATTTGCAGTGTTCCTCGGCCTTGGCTCGCGCCCAGGCATCGACTTCGACGATCTCTTGAAAGCCCGGCAGGCCCCCGTCCGGGGTGTACGCGGCCATGGTCTTCTCGATGACGCGGGGGATGTCGGTGAACTTGATCCGGCCGGAGATGAAAGCTTCGACGGCGATCTCGTCGGCGGCGTTGAGCACGGCCGGCATGCCGCCGCCCTTCTGCGCCGCCTCGCGCGCGAGGGCCAGGCAGGGGAAGCGGGAGAAATCGGGAGCGCGGAACTCGAGCGTGCCGGCCTTGACCAGGTCGAGCGGCTCGACGACGCGGACGCCGCGCTCGGGGTAGGTCATGCCGTACTGGATCGGGAGCTTCATGTCGGGCACGCCCATCTGGGCCAGCACCGAGCCGTCGGAGAACTCCACGCCGGAGTGGAAGATGGACTGCGGGTGGATGACGATCTCCACCTGGTCGCGGCGCAGGCCGAACAGGTTCATGATCTCGATCATCTCGAAGCCCTTGTTCATGAGGGTGGCGCAGTCGATCGTGATCTTCTTGCCCATCTTCCAGGTCGGGTGCTTGAGCGCCATGGCCGGCGAGACCGCGGAGAGGTCGCCCGTGTACTTGGCGAACGCCCCGCCGGACGCGGTGAGGATGACGCGTTTGATGGTCTTGAGCGGGGCGGCCGCGCGCGGGTCGGGGTTGAGACCCTGGACGCACTGGAAGATCGCCGAGGGCTCCGAGTCGACGGGCACGATCTTGGCGTTCCAGCGCTCGGCCTCGAGCATGAACTGGGCGCCCGCCATCACCATCGGCTCCTTGTTGGCGAGCGCGATGATCTTGCCCGCGCGGATGGCCGCGAGCAGGGGGGCGAAGCCGACGCCGCCGACGACGGAGGTGAGCACCACGTCGACGTCGGGGTGGGAGGCGAGGTCGCACAGGCCCTCGACGCCCGGGGCGAGGTGCTTGGCCTTGCCGTTGAGGCGGGTCTTGAGGTCGGCGCCCGCCTTTGGGTCGAACATCGACACGGCGGAGGCGCCGAACTCCCTGGCCTGCTCGGCCACGAGCGCGGAGTTGGAGTGCGCGGTCAGGCCGAAGACGGAGAGCGCGTCGGGCATCTCGCGGATCACGTTGAGGGCGTTGACTCCTATCGAGCCGGTGGAGCCGAGGATCGCTATGCGTTTCATCGCAGGGTCAGCGCGTAATAGACCGCGGGGGCGCAGAGGATGTAGGAGTCGAAGCGGTCGAACACGCCGCCGTGGCCGGGAAGCAGGGCGCCGGAGTCCTTGACGCCCGCCTCGCGCTTGACCATCGACTCGGCGAGGTCGGAGAGCTGTCCCATCGTGCCGATCAGCACGCCGACGGCGACGGCCATGGCGGGGGACACCGACTCGTGGAGCATGGTCTTCTGGAAGGCGAGGCTGACGGCGATCGCCGCGGCGAAGCCCGCGGCCGCGCCCTCCCAGGTCTTCTTGGGGGAGAGCGTCGGGGCCAGGGCATGGCGGCCGAAGCCGCGGCCCGCGGCGTAGGCGGCCGTGTCCATCGCCCAGACGGCGGCGAAGGTCAGAAAGGCGAAGGCCTCCCCGTGCGGGCGCAGGCCGCGGATCAGGGCGAGATGGGCGGGCATCCAGCCCGCGAACAGGGCGCCGAACAAGGTCAAGGCCGCCCGGTCGAGGGAGTGCGTCTTGGCGGACATCTCGAGGAGGACGACGAGGGCCGCGCCCCCGGCGAGCACGACGTGCAGCGGCCCGCCGAGCGCGGCGCACGCGGACAGGGCCGCGCCGAGGACCACCGTGAGGACGAACTGGACCGGGCGCCCGCCGACCCGCAGCATGAGGGCGTACTCGTAGCAGCACAAGGTCGAGATCGCGACGACGAAAAGCCCGTACGCCGCGCCGCCGGCGTGGACGAGGTACAGCATCAGGGGGATCCCGACGAGGGCCGTCAGGACGCGCGGAAGAAGCATCCATTGATTCTACAAAATTGGACGCGCGCGCCGGAGCGCCTATCCTCAGGGTTTCTTGGCGGTGAGCCCGCCGAAGCGGCGGTCGCGCTTCTGGTAGTCCTCGAGGGCGGCGACCAGGTGCTCCTTGCGGAAGTCGGGCCACAGGACGGGCGTCACGTGCAGTTCGGCGTAGGCGGCCTGCCACAGCAGGAAGTTGGAGATGCGCATCTCGCCGGACGTGCGGATCATCAGGTCGAGCTCGGGGAGGCCGGCGGTGTAGAGGTTCTCCGCGATGTCGTCCTCGTCCAGGGCCTTGGCGCCGGCCGCGAGCGCCCGGTTCGCCGCGTCGAGGATCTCCTGGCGGCCGCCGTAGTTGAGGGCGAGGACGAGGTTGAGGCCGTCGTTGTGCTGGAGGCGGACGATGGCGCCCTCGAGCTCCTTGCGCACCGACATGGGCAGCGCCTCGAGGCGGCCGATGGCGGAGAGGCGGACGTTGTTCTTGTCGAGCTCGAGCGTCTCTTTATTGAGGGCCCAGGACAGGAGCTTCATCAGCTCCCCGACCTCTTCCTTGGGGCGCAGCCAGTTCTCCGTCGAGAAGGAGTAGAGGGTCAACGCCTCGATCCCCAATTCGCCCGCGGCGCGCACGATCGCGCGGACCGAGTCCACGCCGGCCTTGTGGCCCGCGACCCGCGGCAGGCCCCTCTTCGCCGCCCAGCGGCCGTTGCCGTCCATGATGACGGCGACGTGGCGGGGGAGCTTCGCGGGATCCAGGGCCATGCGCCTAGATCGTGGTGATTTCCTTCTCCTTCATGACGACGGAGTCGTCGATCTGCTTGGTGAAGGAGTCGGTGAGCTTCTGGACGCGGGCCTCGAGGCCGCGGAGAACGTCCTCCGTGATCTCCTTGGACTGGAAGGACTTCTTGAGCTTGTTGAGGCCGTCCTGGCGGTCGTTGCGCACGCCGACCTTGAACTCCTCGCCGAGCTTCTTGACCATCTTGACGAGGTCCTTGCGGCGGTCCTCGGTCATCATCGGCAGCGAGATGCGGAGCATCTTTCCGTCGTTCTGGGGCATGGCCCCGACCTCGGCTTTCTGCAGGGCTTTCTCGATGTCTTGGAGCGTCGAGGGATCCCACGGGCGGATCTCGAGGGTGCGCGCCTCGGGGACGGAGACGGCGGCGACCTGCTTGAGGGGGACGAGGGACCCGTAGGCCTCGACCTTGACCGACTCGAGCATCATCGGGTTGGCGCGGCCGGTGCGCATGACCGACATCTCCTTCTGCATGCGGGCCATGCGGTCCTTCATCGCGGCTTCCATCTGGGTGAGCACGGCGGCGGCGGCTTCGGTGGCCATATCTTACTCCGTGGTGATGAGAGTGCCGACCTTCTGGCCGGCGACCGCGCGGGCGATGTTCCCTTTCACCGCGAGGTCGAAAACGACGACGGGCATCTGGTTCTCCATGCAGAGCGTCAGGGCCGTGGTGTCCATGACCTTCAGGCGCTGCTTGATGCTGTCCATGAAGGTGAGCTTGTCGAACTTCTTGGCGTTCTTGTCCTTCTTCGGGTCGGCGGTGTAGACGCCGTCGACCTTCGTCGCCTTGAGGACGACCTCGGCCTCGATCTCGACGGCGCGCAGCGCCGCGGCGGTGTCCGTCGTGAAATACGGGTTGCCGGTGCCGCCCGCGAAGATGACGACGCGGCCCTTCTCGAAGTGGCGGATCGCCTTGCGGCGGATGTAGGGCTCGGAGAGCTTGTTGATCTCGACGGCGCTCTGCACGCGGGTCGGCACGCCGACCTTCTCGAGCGCGTCCTGCAGGGCCAGCGCGTTCATGAGCGTGGCGAGCATGCCCATGTAGTCGGCGGTCACGCGGGAGATCGCCTCGCCGCGGTCCTGCTCGCCGCGCCAGATGTTGCCGCCGCCGACGACGACGCCGATCTGCAGGCCCTGCGCGTGGGCGAGCTTGATCTCGGCGCAGATCGACGTCAGGGCTTCCGGCCTGACGCCGTGGGCGCTCTCGCCGCACAGCGACTCGCCGGAGAGCTTGAGGAGGACTCGCTTGTACTTCCTGGTCGAGGGCATCCTCGAGGGGCTACTCGCCGAGCTGGTAGCGGACGAAGCGGACGACCTTGATCTCGCCGCCGACCTTCGCGCCGGCCGCCTTGATCAAAGCCGTGATGCTCGTCTTCGGGTCGCGGATCGAGGGCTGCTCGAGCAGGCAGTAGGCCTGGTAGAACAGCTTGTTGATCTTGCCCTCGAGGATCTTCGGGATCTGCTCGTCCTTCTTGCCCTCTTTGCGCAGGATCTCGGTCTGGATCTCCTTCTCCTTCTCGATGTCGGCGGAGGGGATCTCCTCGCGCGAGAGGTACTTCGCGGAGGGGATGTTGCCGACGACCTGGAGCAGGAGCTCCTTGGCGAGCTCGGCGAGCTCGGGGGACTTGGCGGCCGCGTCCGACGGGGCGGAGAGCTCGATCAAGGCGCCCTTCTTGGCGGGCACCGCCGGATCGGTCTGGTGGGCGTAGCCGGCGATGAGGCCCGGGCCCTTGAGCTCGAAGCGCGTGAAGCGGCGCAGCGCCATGTTCTCGCCGAGCTTGCCGACCATCGGCTTGACGAACTCGTCGTTGCCGGCCTCGACGGAGGCGAGGCTGCCCGCGGCGGCCCGGTCGACGACGGTCTTGACCATCGCCTGGAAGTCCGCGCCCTTGGCGACGAAGTCGGTCTCGGAGTTGATCTCGACGATCGCGCCCGCCTTGCCCTCGATCTTGAAGGCCACGGCGCCTTCCTTCGTCACGCGCGCGGCCTTCTTCGCGGCGTCGGAGAGGCCCTTCTTGCGGAGGATCGTCATCGCCTCCTCGAAATTGCCCTTCGCCTCGTCGAGAGCGCGCTTGCAGTCCATCATGCCCGCGCCGGTCTTCTCGCGCAGGTCCTTGATCAAAGAGGTGGAGTCGGCGATCGCCATGGGACTAGGCCTCCTGGGTGGTCGTCTCTTCGGCGGCGTACACGACGTCCGCGGTCTGGGCGACCTCGGCCGTCTCGGCGGCGGCGGCGGCGAGCATCTGCTGCTCGGCGGCGGCGACGGACTCGGCGTTCTGCGCGGCCTCGAGGATGCCCTTCCCTTCGAGGACGGCGTCGGCGACGAGCTGGCAGAAGAGCTTGATCGAGCGCGCGGCGTCGTCGTTGCCCGGGATCGGGTGGTCGATCAGGTCGGGATCGCAGTCGGTGTCGCAGACGGCGACGATCGGAATGCCCAGCTTGCGGGCTTCCTGCACCGAGAGGTCCTCTTCCACGGGGTCGACGACGAACACGATGTCGGGGAGCGTGTTCAAGCCGCGCAGGCCGGAGAGGTTGCGCTTGAGCTTGTTCATCTCCTTATTGAGGCGGGAGACCTCCTTCTTCGGAAGGACCGCGAAGATGCCCTCGGTCTGCCACTTCTCGATCTCCTCGAGGCGCTTGACGGACTTGCGCAAGGTCGCGAAGTTGGTCAGCGTGCCGCCGAGCCACTTCTCGGAGACGTAGGACGCGCCGCAGCGCTCGGCCTCGGCCTTGAGGATGTCCTGGGCCTGCTTCTTCGTGCCGACGAAGAGGAACTTCTTGCCGGCCGCGGCCTGGTCGGAGACCCACTGCGCGACCTTCTTGATCTCCTTGGCCGTCTTCTGGAGGTCGATGATGTGGATGGCGTTGCGCTCGCCGAAGATAAAGCGGGACATCTTAGGATTCCAGCGGCGGGTCTGATGACCGAAGTGCACGCCGGCTTCCAACATGGCTTTCATAGAGACGTTGATCATGAGCGGGTTTTAATCCTCCGGGAATGGACGAGGGAAAATGCTAGCAAATCCTGGCTGCTATAGCCACTCCTCCGTCGCATCCGTGCCGGGCCGCTCGCGGCCCGGCCCCGATTCAAGGCTTCACCTTGGCGGCCGGGTCGGGCAAGGTGCGGGCGTAGGTCCGCCACTCCGGCTCCATCGCGAGCATCCGCTTCAGGCCCTCGGCGACGCCCACGGGGGGACATCCCGGGAGGAGGCGCCGGACCTTCTCCGTCATGAGGCTGCTCTGCTTCGGGCGGGGGGTGGGCGATTTGAACTCGGAGGCGGGCACGGTCCGGATCAGGCCGGCGTCGAGGCCGAAGGCGCGGGCCGCGCGGCGGGCGAACTCGTCGCGGGATATCTCGTCGGCGCCGACGGCGTGGAAGATTCCGCCCGCGCCGGCCGCGACGAGGGCGGCGGTGATCTCCGCCAGGTTCTCGACATAGGTCGGATTGTAGCGCACGTCGGACACGCGCATCGGCTTTCCTTGGGACAGGTTCGCCCGGACCTGCAGGACGAAGTTCTTCGGCTCCCATTGCCAGCCGTACGCGCCGGAGGTCCTCAGGACCAGGTTCCGGGGGTCGCAGGCGAGGACTCCGCGCTCGGCTTCGGCCTTCTGCCGGCCGTATTCGTTGATGGGGCACGGAACGTCTTCCTCTGTATAGGTTCCCTTGAGGCCGTCGAAGACGTAGTCGGAGGAGTAGAAGATCATCCGGGCGCCCAGGTCCCCGCAGGCCCGGGCCACGTTGAGGGTGCCGTCCACGTTCACGCGGCGGGTCTCCTCCGGGTGCAACTCGCAGTAGTCGACGAAGGGGTTGGCGGCGGGGACGGCGACCACGGCGGGGCGATGGGCCTTCAGCAGGGCCCGGACCTGGGCCTCGTCCTGCATGTCCAGCTGCAGGAAGCCCCCGGAGGCGTGGCAATGATAGGTGGCGGCCGCCACCTCGGCCCCCTGGGCGGTCCAGGTCCGGAGGAGAGCGTTGCCCACCAGACCGGTCCCGCCGATGACCATGATCTTGCCGTCCATGACGGAACTGTACCAAATTCGCATATATTGCGTCTTTGGCCCCTCGGGGCCCCCCGGAGGAGGGCCCTTGGGCCCAGGCGCTTTCAGAGGGCGATGTTATACTTGATGATCGACATTAAAACGCTTCGCCGGACCGGAACCACGACCGCCTGGGGGCTGCTGCTGGCCGCGGCTCCCTCGGCCGCACAGGAACCCCATTCCCGCCGCGCTCCTGCGATGGGCGACGCCCATATGGCGGTCGCCTACCAGGGGGGGGCGGCGATGGCCCCCGGCCAGCTGAACCTGATGTTCGACGCCGCCAAGGCCCGCCCCGCCGGGGTCGTGGCCCCGGATTTCGGGCGTCTGGAAGAAGCGGGCTCGCCGAACAAGCGGCTCGAAACCCTTTATAAGCGCCCCGCGCCCCACAGCCTGCATCAGGAGCTCGTGGTCCCCGTTCCCAAGGAGACCCCTTCCTACCGGCGCACCTTCAAGATCATGCTGGCCAACCCGGACAAGACCGACCGCTGGGACGAGCAGATCCTGCGCTACGCGAAGATCTACAAGCTCGACAGCCGCCTCCTCAAGTCCATCATGGCCGCGGAATCCGAGTTCAAGACGGAGGCCGTCTCGCCCGCCGGCGCGCGCGGCCTCATGCAGGTCATGCCCGCCACCTCGGAGGGGATGGGCGTCCCCGCCGCCAAGCTCCACGACCCTGCCTTCGGCGTGAAGGCCGGCGCGGCCTACATCCAGCTCCTGTTCCGCGCGGCGTGGCGGATCTTCAACCTCAAGGGCGTGCGCTACACCGACGCTCCGATGTGGGTGGTGCAGCGCGTGATCGCCGCCTACCACGCGGGCCCCAAGTTCCTGACCCGCCAGAGGCTCTACCCGTCGACGCGCGCCTACGTCCGCAAGGTCGTCCTCTTCTACCACTCGAAAGTCACCGACCTCCGCCGGCCTTCCGCGCCCCGCGCGGAAGGCTTTCCGTCATATGAGTCCGTGACCCCGAGCGGCACGATGTACTAAGATAGTCGGGATGCGCCGCGCCCTTCTCGCCGCCCTCGTTCTTCTCGCCGCCTGCGCCGGGCCCAAGCCCTGCACGCGCTCGCTGTGCGTGACCAGGCTCGACGGCACGATGGAGCTCGCCGGCTGGAACGACGTCGTGCGCGCGACCTCGGAGTCCCCGAAGCCGCCCGTCCTGTCCGACGCGACGGTGACGATGGTCTACGGCGCCGCGGAGTTCCGCCACGGCAAGACCCGCGTGACCGCGGCCGAGGGCTCCTCGTTCAAGTTCACCGTCTCCACCCGCGCGGTCTCCTCGATCGAGGTCTCCTCCGGCTCGGTCACGGTCCTGCTCTCGACCGGCGCCCCCGTGGCGCTCGTCCCCGGAACGCCCTACGACCTCCCCAAGGCGCGCTGACCTCGGCGGGCTCGCCCCGGCGCGAGTCCGACAACGACTGTTTCCGGAAACAGTCCGGCGTTTGCTTAAATAGACGCCATGAAGAAAGCGCTCATCACGGGCATCACCGGCCAGGACGGCTCGTATCTCGCCGAGTTCCTGCTCAAGAAGGGCTACGAGGTGCACGGCATCAAGCGCCGCGCCTCGCTCTTCAACACCGACCGCATCGACCACCTTTTCCAGGACCCGCACGAGAAGGGGCTGCGATTCCTCCTGCACTACGGGGACATGACCGACACGTCGAGCCTGCTGCGCGTGCTGCAGATAGTCAAGCCCGACGAGATCTACAACCTCGCCGCGCAGAGCCACGTGGCCGTCAGCTTCCAGGAGCCCGAGTACACCGCGAACGTGGACGCGCTCGGGACCCTGCGCCTGCTCGAGGCGATCCGCACGCTCGGATGGTCGAAGAAGACCAGGTTCTACCAGGCCTCGACCTCCGAGCTGTTCGGCAAGGTCCAGGAGACGCCGCAGAAGGAGACGACGCCCTTCTATCCGCGCTCGCCCTACGGCGCGGCCAAGCTGTACGCGTACTGGATCACGGTGAACTACCGCGAGGCGTACGGCATCTACGCGTGCAACGGCATCCTCTTCAACCACGAGAGCCCGCGCCGCGGAGAGACCTTCGTGACGCGCAAGATCACGCGCGGCCTGGCGCGCATCAAGCTCGGCCTCGACGAGAGGATCTGGCTCGGGAACCTCGACGCCAAGCGCGACTGGGGCCACGCGCGGGACTTCGTCGAGATGATGTGGCTGATGCTGCAGAAGCCGCAGCCGCGCGACTACGTCGCCGCGACGGGCCGCCAGAACTCCGTGCGCCAGTTCGTCGAGGCCGCGTCCTCCGAGCTCGGCTTCGACCTCGCGTGGAAGGGGAAGGGCCGCGCCGAGCACGGCGTGGACCGCAGGACCGGCAAGACCATCGTGGCGCTCGACCCGCGCTACCTGCGCCCGACCGAGGTGGACACCTTGCTCGGCGACGCGAAGAAGGCCCGCAAGGAGCTGGGCTGGAAGCCGCGCGTCAGCTTCGACGAGCTCGTCCGCGAGATGGCGCGCGAGGACCTGGCCGTGGCCGAGCGCGAGGCGCTCGTCAAGAAGGCGGGCTACCACAGCCCGCCGCGCGCCGCCGACTAGCCCTGGAAGAGGACGACGCCGGCGACGACCGCGGCGATGAGCGACACGCCGATCGCCGCGTACAGGAGGAAGCGCATCTCCTCGTCCCAGTGGAACGGTGGTGAGGGCGGGACGCGCACCGGCGGATCGGTCCGCGGAACGGACGAGGCCGCGGAGGGCGGGGGGGTCGGCATGGCCCTCGGCGGCGGGGTGAGGTAGCCCTCGACCTCCCTCGCGATCTCCCGACGGCGCGCCTCGCCGAGCTCGCGGGTCCTCTGGGACTGGTCCTCGGGCGGCGGCGCCGCGGCCCGCTTGCCGCGCGCCTCGCGCTCGGCCTCGACGTCGGCGTACAGGCGCGCGCGCTCCTCGTCGAGGGCGAGGCGCATCTCGGCGATCTCCCGGTCGGCGCGGGCGCGCAGCTCGGCCTTGAGCTTCTCGGCCTTCGCCTTCACCTGCTCGGACTCGGCCGTGAGGCGGCGCATGCCCGCGGCGAGCTCCTTCTGGACGCGCTCCGCCTCGAGGTCCTGGCGGAGCTGCGCCTCGTGCGCCTTCTCGAAGGCCTCGACGCCCTCGCGGCGGATCTCCTCGGCGGCCTCGACGGCCTTGCGAGACTTCTCCTCCTCGGCGGCCACGCGCGCGTCGAAGGTCTTCTGCAGCCCGTCGATGACGGCCTGCAGGCGGCGGGCGTCGTCCTCCCCGCGGCGGGTCAGCAGGCGCGACTGCTCCAGGGCGTCCTGCGAGGCGGACAACCCGCGGGTGAGCTCCTCGACGCGCGCGCGCGCGGAGAGCAGCTCGGACTCGTTCTTGTCCACGCGGGCGGACATCGCCTCGTAGGCGGCGCGGGCCTCGGCGGTGGAGGAGACGAACGCCGCGGCGTCGGAGCGGGCCTTCTCGAGCTCCGCTCGAAGGGAGGCCTGCGCGGCCTCGAGCTCGACGCGGCGGCGCGCGGCGGACTCGAGCTCGGAGCGCTGGCGCCTGCCTTCGTCCTCGAGGACGCGCGCCGCGGCGGCCGACTTCTCCAAGAGCGCCTGGCCGGCGGCGACGTCGCGGCTCAGGGCCTCGACCCGGTCGCGCGCGGCGGAGAGCGACGACTCGGCGTCGGCGAGCCGGGCCGAGGTCGATTCGAGCGCGGTCTTCAGCTCGACGGCGGAGGCGTCGGCGTGCTCGCGCGCGGCGACCGCCTGGTCGAGGTCGGCGCGCAGCGACTCGATGTGAGCCTCGTGCCCGGCCGTCTTCTGGCGGAGCAAAGTGAGGTTGCGGCGCGCGACGACGAGCTCCTCGTCGCGCTTGCGCAGCTCCGCGGCCTGGGCCTCGGTCCGCAAGGACAGGTCGCGCGACTCCGCGCGCGCGCGGGAGAGGTCCGCCTCGGCCCGGGCGAGGCTCTCCTCCGCGGAGCCGGCGCGGGCGACGAGCGCCGCGCGCTCGGCGTCGATGCGCTTCAGGTCGCCCTCGAGCTCGGAGACGCGGGCGGAGAGGGAGCCCCCGGTCGCCGACAGCTCGGCCTCGACCTCGAAGCGGCGGCCGCGCTCGGCCTCGAGGGCGGCGCCGAGCTGGGCGCGGGCCTCGGCGGCGACCTTCAGCGTCTCGTCGAGCTCGCGGGCCAGCGAGGTCGCGGACGCGGCCTCGCGGTGCAGCGCGGAGGCGGTGTCCTGCAGCTCGTCGACGCGCGAGGTCAGCTCGCGCACGCGCTCGCGCAGGCGCTCCTTGCTCTTGAGCTCGGTCTCGAGCTCGATCGAGCGGGCGCGCAGGCGGCGCTCGAACTCCTCGAGGCGGACCTCGAGGCGGACGGCGTCGAGCGCGTCCTCCGCCTCGACGGGAGGCGGGGGGGGCGCGGGCGCGTCGACGGGGGGCTTAGGCTCCGGGGCTTCCACGTTCCATGTCCTTGCGCAGCCGGTCGAGCGCCTCGGTCTGCTCCTTCCAGCGCTCGCGCAGGGCGCGGCGCTCGGCGTCCATCTCGTCCTCGAGCTTGGCGCGCGTGTCCTCGAACCCGGAGCGGAGGATCGCGCGCTCCTCCTCGAGGGCGGCGTCGCGGCGGGCGAGCTCGGCGGCCAGCCGCGCCGCGGACTGCGCCTCGGAGCGGCGGGCGGCGGCGACGGCGGCGTCGGCGCGCTCGCGCTCGTCCTTCGTCGCGGCGGCGAGGCGCGCGACCTCGGCCTGCATCCGGTCGCGGTACTCGCCGAGCGCGGCGATCGCCATGCGGGCCTTCTCGGAGGCGGCGGCCTCGGCGCGGCGCGAGGCCTCGAGGGCGCGCTCCGCGTGATCGGCGTGGGCCTGCGCGACGCTCAGGCCCTGGGCGTAGGCGGCCTGGCCCTGCTCGCGGGCGTCGCGCATCGCGGCGGAGCGGGCCTCGTCGAGCAGTATCTCCGTATCTGCCACGCGCTGCGCCGCGGCGCGGCGCGCCTCGCGGGCGGCCTGCATCTCGGCGTCGGCGGCCTCGCGCTCGGCGGCGAGGCGGTCGCGCTCCTCCCGGAGGGCCGCCTCCAGGCGGACCGGGAGCTCGGCCTCGAGCCGGCGGGCACGCTCGGGCGCGCGTTCGCCCTCGGCGCGGAGCGCCTCGGCGCGCTCCAGCGTCGCGGCGCTCTCCGATTGGACGCGGGCGCGCTCGGAGGCGAGCGCCTGAGCGGAGGCCTGCTCGCGGGCCGAGGCGCCGGCGGCGTCCGCGCGGGCCTTGATGCTCTCCTCCGACAGGCGGCGGGCCTCGCGCTCGTGCGCGGCGGCGGCCGCCTCGATCGTGCGCATCTCCGCCTCGAGCGCCGAAAGGCGGGCCAGAGCGAGGCGCTCGGAGGACTCGGCGCGGACCGTGCGTCCGGCCGCGGCCTCCGCCTGGCGCTGGGCCTCGGCGCGCTCGAGCTCCAGGCGCGAGGCGAGGGACTCCCGCGAGGCGGACTCCGCGCGCGCCGCGGCGAACTCCGACTCTCCGGCCAGGGCGCGGGCGACCGCGGCGTCGAGGCGCGCCCGCAGGGCGCCCGCCTCGGCGTCCTTCGCGTCGGAATCGATCGTCGCCCGGTCGAGCGACGCCTGCAGCTCGCGGGCCGTGAGCAGGCGCGACATCGCGTCGCGCTCCCATTCCTCGGCGCGGGCGGAGGCGTGCGCCGCTTCGAGGCGCGCCGCGCCGAGCGCCGCGGCCGCCTCGGCGGCCTCGCGCCGGGCCT